>CAZYQA010000033.1:1874-12805 GCA_964649555.1 uncultured Muribaculaceae bacterium | reverse complement strand
GGAAGTACCGATATAGCCATCATTATGAGATGGAGGATCTGAGTTAAAAATCTGATTATAGATCTCTTTATCTTTATACTGCAGATTCTTCACAGTATTATCCAATACCTCTAATTTCTGCTGAAGCCTAGCATACTCTTTTTCCATTAATTTATTCTCTCTGGCAAGCCTTCTTTCCGTATCGGTGCTAAAAACCAAAGAAACAATAAAATAATAAATAATAGCAATCATAGCACTTGCGAACAAGTACTTAAAAATACGTTTAAACCATCCCAGAGCACCTCTTTTCTCCTCAACAAAACGTAACTGATCCTTATTAAACTTATATCCGCTCATTATCCCCTGCCCCCGTATTTCTCATAGCAATCATTGCCTGATACTCATTTTCATCCATATCCAGATTAAAATAATTCAACGGGTTCACTTTATTATTTCTATAAATCACCTCATAATGCAAATGCACCCCTTTAGATCTCCCGGAATTACCCATTAATCCCACCTTATCACCTCTTACAATCATATCTCCCACTTTTACATCAATCTTACTAAGATGGGCATATCTAGTTTTATAACCAAAACCATGATCCACAACCACCTCATTTCCATACCCAAAGAAGTTAAACGAAACATCCACCACTTTACCGTTACCGGTAACATAAATAGGTTCCCCTTTAGAGCCGGATAAATCAAGCCCTGTATGCATCTTAGGAGCTCCTGTGAAAGGATCCCTTCTAAAGCCGAAATTACTAGAAAGTCTTGTATTTTTCAAAGAAGTAGGAGCAATAGCAGGCACACATTGCGCCATATCCCCTGTTCTCTTAGCAATTATAGCCACTTCATCATAAGATCTGGATTGCACAAAAGCTTTTTTGTACAAAATATCCATCTTCTTCTCAATATCAATCAAAGCAGAAGTACTCCCTTCAGCTTCCAATGCAGCATAGCGATCCACGCCACCAAAGCCTGCATTTCTTACGCTGGGAGAAATCTCTTCCATACCAAATATGGGTCTATAAACATTGTTATCTCTCATTTGCAACTCCATAAGTAAAGAGTTGTTCTCTTGAAAGCGTCTGTTAAGTAGGTCTAATTTAGAGTGTAACTCAGCCGACCTAAGTTTAAGATTAACCGTTTTGGGCGTTTCCATACCAAAATATAAGGTATAGGCAGCATAATAGCCAACAAACGCCACAATGCTCAACAGAAACAATATAAAACCCTTAGAAAAACGCTTAGTAAGAGGAATTTTGTGTACCTCATAAGCTAGCGTTTCTGCATTGAACTTATACCTTTTCTTTATTGACATTATATAAATAACCTAAAATATGTTTGCAAATATAAAAAATTAAAATTAAAAACTTATTTTTGTACCTTGATTTTACAATATATTGTTTAATATATTTTCACACGATTATGACATCAAACGAAATAAGAAAATGTTTTTTGGACTTTTTTCACTCTAAAAATCATACCATAGTTCCATCAGCACCTATGGTTGTAAAAAATGATCCAACCCTAATGTTTACTAACGCAGGTATGAACCAGTTCAAAGATTGGTTCCTTGGGAATAGTGTAATTAAACACAAAAGAGTTGCAGATACTCAAAAATGTTTAAGAGTAAGTGGCAAGCACAACGATTTAGAAGAAGTTGGGCTGGATACATACCACCATACAATGTTTGAAATGTTGGGCAACTGGAGCTTTGGAGATTATTTCAAGAACGAAGCAATAGACTGGGCATGGGAGCTTCTTACGGGAGTTTACGGCTTAGACAAAGATAGACTATACGTAACGATATTCGAAGGGAATGCAGAAGAGGGAATAGAGCAAGACTCAGAGGCAAAAGAGGCTTGGTTAAGGCACGTAGCGCCCGATAGAATTATCCTTGGAAATAAAAAAGATAACTTCTGGGAAATGGGTGAGACTGGCCCATGTGGCCCATGCAGTGAAATCCATATCGACCTTAGAAGCGAGCAGGAGAGAGCAGCAGTACCGGGAGCAGAACTGGTAAACCAAAGCCACCACCTAGTAATAGAGATCTGGAACCTGGTATTTATCCAATTTAACAGAAAAGCAAACGGTACACTAGAGCAATTGCCACAAAAACACGTAGATACCGGAATGGGCTTAGAGCGCCTATGTATGGCAATGCAAGGTAAGAAAAGTAACTACGATACCGATGTATTCCAGCCAATGATCCAAAAAATCTCTGAACTATCAGGGGGAACATACGATGAAAACACAAAGGTAGGGGTAGCAATGAGAGTAATCTCAGACCATATCAGAGCCATCAGCTTCTCAATAGCAGACGGACAATTACCATCAAATGTAAAAGCAGGATATGTAATCAGACGTATTTTAAGAAGAGCAGTACGCTATGCATACACATTCTTAAAAATGGATGAGCCGCTAATGTACAGGCTTGTACCACAATTGGTAAGCCAGATGGGCGAAGCATTCCCTGAGCTAAAATCGCAACAGACACTTATAGAAAAGGTAATCAAAGAGGAAGAAGAAGCATTTTTGAGAACATTAGAAAAAGGTATCAAACTAATGGATACCCTAATGGAGAAAAACAAAGATAGCAAAATGATCTCGGGAGAAGATGCCTTCATATTATACGATACATTCGGATTCCCTATCGACCTTACTGAGCTTATTGCAAAAGAGAACGGATATGCAATCGATCTTGCAGCGTTTGAGGTAGAATTGGAGAAACAAAAAAACAGAAGCCGCAACGCAGTATCGAAAGAGGAAGGGGACTGGGTAGAGGTACACCCATACAGCGAGCCAATCTTTACAGGGTACGAAACCACAGAGGAGCAAGATGTAAAAATCCTTAAATACCGAGTGGTAAAAACAAAAAATAAAGAGGTATTCCATATCGTACTAAACAAAACTCCTTTCTATGCAGAGAGTGGCGGACAGGTAGGAGATAGCGGATACATAGAATCGAGCAAAGGTGAGAAAGTAACAATCTTAAACACCCTCAAAGAAAATGGACTATCTATCCACGTAGCAGAGAGGCTCCCACTGGAAACACAGGGGCACTTCAAGGCGGTAGTAGATGCAGAGAGAAGGCAAGCAATCACCAATAATCACACAGCAACACACTTATTGCACCATGCACTAAGGAGTTTGGTAGGTGAGCACATAGAGCAAAAAGGCTCTCACGTAAACTCAGCATACTTCAGATTCGATTTCTCACATTATGAGAAGCTTACCCCTCAAACCCTTAGAGAAGTAGAAAGATTGGTAAACAAGATGATACGCCAAAACACACCACTTTGCGAATTCAGAGAGCTACCTATCGAAGAGGCAAAAGCAAAAGGAGCAATGGCACTATTCGGAGAGAAATACGGCGATAAAGTGCGTGTAGTACAATATGGTAGCTCAGTAGAGCTATGCGGAGGCACCCACGTACAAGCAACCGGAAATATAGGACTATTCAAGATAGTATCCGAATCTGCAGTAGCAGCAGGAGTTAGAAGGATTGAAGCTACTACCGGATCACATGCAGAGTGTATAATCGAAAATACTGAAGACATATTAGGTACATTGAAAAACCTTTTCAATAACTCACCTAATATAGTAAATAGTATATCTAAGCTAGTGGAAGAGAACGACTCATTCAAGAAAAACCTTGAAGAAGTAATGAGAGAAAGAGCGCTAGCTGTAAAAGAGGGAGTACTCCAAAACAGACGAGTAGTAAATGGTATTAACATACTATCATTAAGGGGTAACTTCCAGCCTGAGATAGTAAAAGACATAGCATTCATGCTCAAAAACGAAACCACCAATAGCGTATTCATTGCAGCCACCAGCCTGAATGGCAAGCCAACCCTTACCCTTATGTACACCGAAGACTTAGTAGCTCAAGGAATGAACGCAGGCAAAGATATCAGAGAAGGAGCAAAACACATCCAAGGAGGAGGAGGCGGACAAAGCTTCTTTGCTACAGCGGGAGGAAAAAATGAAGAAGGTATCTCTGAGGCATATAATACACTAGTAGAGCTAGTAACAAATAATAATTAAAAGCTCAAGCGTGATAAAAAAATTAGATCTTTTCACCCTAAAATCTTTCCTTGGGCCATTCATAATGACATTTCTAATAGTGTTATTCGTATTGGTTATGCAATTCCTATGGTTATACATAGATGAACTGGTAGGAAAAGGTTTGAGCCTATGGGTAATAATAGAGTTTCTTGCATGGGGTAGTGCAACACTAATACCGTACGCACTACCACTTGCAACACTACTCGCATCCATTATGACACTGGGAAACTTTGGAGAAAACAACGAACTGCTAGCAATGAAAGCTGCCGGCATCTCCTTACCCCGTATCATAGCCCCACTTATTATAGTAGCAGTATTTATAAGTATCGGAGCATTCTTTGCATCAAATAATCTAATCCCACTATCATACAAAAAGATCTACACCCTACGAGATGACATAGGGCGCACAAAAGATGAAATCAAGATTCCAACGGGAGTATTCTACAATGGAATTGACGGCTATACCCTACGAGTAAACCGTACCGACGATAACGGTATCATGCACAAAGTAATGGTATATGACCACACATCCGGCAAAGGAAACATCAGCTTAGTAGTAGCAGATAGTGGCAAAATCAACATGTCGCCCGATAAAAGCAGCCTTATTTTCACCCTCTACAACGGCACCAGCTACGAGGAAGATAACAAGAAGCTCATAAACGATACCACCTTTGCCCTCACCAAAGTAAACTTTACAGATCAAGAGGTGATCATCCCACTTGAAAATTACGACTTTAAAAAATCCGACGACTCAAAATACGATTCTCAAGTAATGACCAAAAGTATGGGCACATTACGAAAAGATAAAGATTCACTCAGAGGAGTATATGATAAAATCGTTGACAACCAATACCGCCGCGCCATATTCAGCAATGGGCTTAGCCACTCAACACAGCTAGATACAGCATACACAAGCAAATACAAAGGAGCAATAGCGTACGACTCCCTCTTCCAATGGCAAACATTAGAAGAAAAAGAGGAGGCATACAGGCAAGCAGCACAATCAATTGAAAACCAAGTATCCAACATTCAATTCTTTGAAAATGAACTATATCATAGTGCTTCCACCCTACGCCGCACCATTACCGAAACATTCAGAAAATTCACCTTATCATTGGCATGCCTGCTATTCTTTTTCATAGGGGCACCAATAGGGGCAATCATAAGAAAGGGAGGCTTAGGCACCCCGGTAATCATATCCATGCTATTCTTTGTACTCTACTGGGTAGTGGATATAAGTGGAAAAAAACTGGCAAACGACGGTGCAATCGCCCCATTTATAGGAGCATTCGTATCCACCTTCGTACTCCTTCCCATAGGTGTATTCCTCACATGGAAATCCACCAAAGACTCAAACCTATTCAATGTAGATGCCTACAAAACATTCTTTAAGAAACTAACAGCGCACGGCAAAAAAATAATAGACAAAACCCAAAAGTCTTAATCAGCAATAAACGCTACCCCTAAAGAATATATTAAACACATAAAATATGATGCTATGAAAATTGAGAGATTAGAAGAAATTGAGGAAATAATAGCTCAACATGAAAATGAAACACTAAGGTTAGGAATTGAGAGTGGTAGATTACCCGAGAATACAGAAGGAAATATAAATATCATTCTTACCAAACTAGGATTACTTACAAATAATAAACTAAACAATGGAGCTGCAGTGCTATTTGCTAATAGCCCATTGATAGAATATCCACAATGCACACTCAGATTAGCTCGTTTCCAAGGAATTAATAAAAATATATTTATAGACAATAATAGAATCCAAGGCAATATCTTTAAGCTCCTTGACGAAGCTATGATTTTTATATTTAAACATTTATCTTTGCATGGGGTTACAGATAACTTAGAGAGGGAAGAGTCATTATCAATCCCATATAAGGCAATCCGAGAAGGTGTAATAAACGCATTATGTCATCGTGATTTTAGAAATCAAGGAGGTTCGGTTGGAATTGCTATATATGATGACAGGCTTGAAATAGAAAATCCCGGAACATTTCCAGATGGATGGGATATAGAAAAAATTAAATCAGACCACTGTTCATCACCTCAAAACCCGTTAATAGCCAGCATACTATACAAGCGTAAGCTGCTCGAAAATTGGGGAAGAGGAATCAGCTTAATAATTGAGGAGTGCAGAAGAGTAAACCTCCCTGAGCCTGAATATAAACAATCAAATGGCTTTATAACACTTATCTTAAGATGTAATATCTCAAATCACACAAGTACCACACAAGTACCACACAAGCACCACACAAGTACCACACAAGTATTAAGTACTATTGAAGCTATTGGAGATATGACATACTCCTTAAAAGAAATAATGGATAAACTTGATTTAAAAAATCGCAAACATTTCTCTCAAGAATATCTTAAGCCCTCTATTGAATTGGGGTTGGTTGAACCTATCTATCCGAATCAGCCCAAAAGTCCCAAACAAAAATATCGTTTAACTGATAAAGGTAAATTACATCTAAAATAAAAATAATATGGCACCACGTATAGTATATATGGGAACACCCGAATTTGCGGTGGCACCACTAAAAGCTCTGATAGAGCAAAACCACAACATAGTAGCGGTAGTAACCGTGCCCGACAAGCCTAGCGGCAGGGGCTTAAAGCTAAACCAAAGCGATATAAAAAAATACTATATAGAAGAGAACCTAGAGGCTAAAGGGGTGAAGCTTATGCAACCAACACTCCTTAAAGATCCCCAATTCCTAGAAGAGCTAAAACAATTACAGGCAGACCTATTCATAGTGGTTGCCTTTAGGATGCTCCCAAAAGAGGTATGGCAAATGCCTACAATGGGTACATTCAACCTACACGGCTCGCTACTTCCAAAATTCCGTGGAGCGGCGCCAATCAACTGGGCTATCATTACAGGGGAGCACACCACAGGAGTAACCACCTTCCTGATAGATGAAAAGATAGACACAGGCAATATCTTAATGCAGCAAGAATGCCCGATAGAGCCAAGAGAAACCATAGGCTCCCTCTACCCCAAACTTATGGAGCTAGGGGCAGTCTTAGTGGTAAAAACCGTTGAAGAGCTAGCGGCAGGCACTATCACCCCACACCCACAATCAGGCAACGCCACAGAAGCACCCAAGCTAAATAAAGAGACCGGACGCATCAACTGGGGCTACACCTACATGGGAAATGAAAGCACAGCGATATGCTTAGACAGGCTAATCAGAGGGCTATCTCCATACCCATGTGCCCACACCACCATCACAAACACAAACAAAGAGATAGATATAAAAATCTTTGAAGCAGAACCAATCTCTGCAAAAGGAGATAAGAGAAACCCCGGAGAAATAGAAACCGACAATAAAAAATACCTACACATATACTGCTCAGACGGCTCTGCACTCTCAATCAAAGAGCTGCAACCGGCAGGCAAAAAGCGCCTAACAATATCCCAATTCCTTGCAGGGCTACATAACGCAGCAGAATATAGAGCATTATAGTGAGTTAGCTATCTTACTTTTCAACTAATGAATCGTACCAATTATTGTAATGGAGGGGAGAGAAGTTTTTAGGATGGAGTTTCAATTTCTTTCTTTCGGTGCAATGCCCAATCTTTAGTTTGGAGCAAGCTACAACTACCCCTCTATCACCACTCTCATTAGAAATAGCCATCTTAAAGCTCTCGGCATAAGGAAAAATCGTATGAGCAATAAATGCTGATACCCCAAAAGCATACCAGAACCCATCATTACCATTGTGGAGATAGCAACTCTCCTCTTTAAGTTCTTTTGTGTAAGTTGGCCAGATTTGGTCTATCATTTTAAGCTGAATAACAAGAGTAAACTCTTATCGAAGTGATTAATTAGTGACCATAGGGGCGGTCAGGCCCCCATGATCTGTATTGTTGTAATTGATTGATTACGGTTGAGTTACATCAGTCGGAGGAGTAACAGGAGTACCCCAAGTTGCATCAACGCTAGATGTAAAATTAATTACATCTGGGAATACAGGCCCTGTTGGATCAGTTGCACCAGATGTTATCGTAAGTTTAATTTTATAATGTAAGCCCATCTTGAATTCATCGCCATTAGCAACAGGTAGATCTCCAGCAGCAATAACATATGGAGTTAAATTCTTATTAGTAAAAAGAACCTCATTACCTTTTTTCACTTCAACACCCATAAGAGCAATCTCAGCATTTGTTGAAGCACTTGGAAGAATCATAAATGAAGGGGACTTACTAGTAAGGATAGAATGATCTCCAGGGGTATTGACAGCAGTCCACGAAAAACTGTTAGTTTGAAATTGACCAGCCGTTGCATTAACAGAGAATTTTGTAGAGCCAATGGAAAAATCATGGCCAGATGCTATAAGATCGTCAGCAAGAACAATATCAATAGTAACCTTTGCTAATAAGTGTTGAAAATTAAGAGCAACAGTTCCAGCATTAGTAGTTTTATCTTGGTTAAGAGTTTTTGCAGCTGTAAGGTCTACATCTGCACCAGGATTAGCCATAAAAATAATTTCAAGCAGAGACGAACCAGTACCAATCAGATTATTGTATGTTACCCCAGAGGCTTGTTTAGGAGCATAAGCAATAAAATCTAGTGCATCTGATGGCCAGAAGAAAGAACCTGAATTAACAGGTTTATCTATATCAGTTCCAGCACCATTAAATTCAACGCCATTCATAAAATTAGCGCCTGAAACAACATTAGTTGCATAAACAACATAATTATCATCATTAGATGTTGCTGCACGAGTAACCTTATCATTCAAAGTGTTAAAGCTAATCTTACGCGATTCTGCGGTGTTCTCCACCACATCATTTTTTGAGCATGATGCCAAAGCTGCTAAGGCAAAAACTCCAAGTAAAATTTTTTTCATTTTTTAGTTATTAAAAAGTTATTAAAAAGTTATTAAAATTGATCTATAAATTGATTATCGGTACATCTACCACTCCCCAATCCTCAAGGCTAGAGCCAAACCCAGAATCATCTCCACCCCCCTCAGGCTTCACATCTGGCAACGGATCTTCAGTCACATCCACTACTATCTCCAAGCTGATATTTCCACTCGCATCCTCGCTAAACTTAATCTGATCTGTAATATCTACTACCTTATTTATAACCGTTTTCTCTTCATCTACGAGCATGAATAGAATATCCAATAAAATAGGTGCATGAGCAGGCTGGTCTCCAATTGAGTTTCTTTCACCCACTACTCCAAAAAGCGTGATAGGAAGATCTCCGGTAGAAATTGTCCCCTCCGTAGAAGAGCCCTCTATATATTTACGATTATTTAGCGAAAACTGGTGAATTACCGGTTGGTCACAGTTTTTATCAAGTTCAGCAAGATATCCTCCCGAAATATTACGCAAATCCACAAGCGCCGGCATACGTGCATTATTAAGCCCCTTTATATGTACTGTTATATTAAAGCTACTCACCTTGCGCACCATCTCTACCCCCACCAATTTTTCCACCTCTGAGCGCACCGATAAATCAGACTTTGTAGATGCGGCCTTTGACCTGGTATATTCCAGCATCTGCTGAGTCACTTCAAATCCTTTTATAAGCTTAAACCCTAAATAGTCAGGCTGATGAATATACCTTTTATCCTCATCTCTTGATTTTATTGGATTATCATCCTCTTTTGCTCTAAACTCAAGTGTAGAGATATTATCATACCCCACCACATCAACATTCTTCACCTGCCCCCTGATCTCATTAAAAATAGCCACGGTATATTTACCTACCGGCAGATCCACATAACTCTGTATAGGTTTATTATTATGTTCATACCTATGCTCTATAACTAGTGCACCATTATTATTCTCATCGTAAAACAATACCGACACATTTTGAGGTGTAATTTCAGATGTACTCCAATCTGTAGCGATCGGGATCTTTGCATTTACATAGTATTCATCTTCTAACGCTCTACGCTCACATGCAGAGAATAATAGAATTCCAAAAAGTATTATATATATATAAGGATATCTTTTCATTACTTAACCCCTCCATTTTTTACTTTGTGATTAATCATCCAAACCAAAGAGACTTTAGCTCTTGTAGGACCTATCCAAGTATATTTACCTTTATTACCTCTTATCAAATGCCAATTTCCATCGGCACCATATTTAGGTGTGTACTCTCTATAATTAGTTTGCATATATCCAACGCCTAGCGAATATTCCATTCTAAGTGATTTGCTTTTATTGATTGCATGCGCATATCCTCCACTTATTCCGGCAGCAATAAAGAATTCCCCTTGATACCCTTTTGTACCCCATTCTATATCATATAATCCACCACCACCATATACTCCTGCAAAGAAGCCTGTCATTAAAGGGATATTTTCTCTATCTTGGAACCAATAACGCCCCTCAATATTTCCACTCAAAACTTGTAAGCAGTATTGCTTGCTCTCCATAAGCCACCATGGGAATATCCATTCTCCTGCTACCGACCAGCGTTTTCCGATAGGCACTTCCACCTCTAAGTTGATAGCCGTAGCAGCATCAAATAGTAAATTGGTCTTCACAGCTAGCAATGGTTTAGATACTTTATCCACATCCTCTTTCATTTTCGCTATTTTCTCTTCCTTAGCTACCCCCTCTTTACTCTTATTTACCACCATTTTATTTGTTGTATCTTTTGCAAATGAAAACTCATTCGTTTTAGCATTTGATACTTGTTTGCTCTGTGCCGCTCCTCCAATAAGTAAAGTATTATTGTTTACCACACTCGAGTCTTTTCTCGTTTGCACGGTTGTAGTATTTAACACTTGTGTATTATTGCCGCTTGCTAAATTCTCTTTTGATACTTGTTTACTCTGCGCTACTCCTCCAAGTAATAAAGCACTCGTATTTACTGAGCTGGAGTCTT
>CAZYQA010000033.1:0-1774 GCA_964649555.1 uncultured Muribaculaceae bacterium | reverse complement strand
ATTTCCAACATTTGAAACATTCCCAACATTTGAATTAGAGCCGCTTGCCAAATTTTCATTTGATGTATGTTTGCTCTGCGCTACTCCTCCAAGTAATAAAGCACTCGTATTTACTGAGCTGGAATCTTTTCTTGTTTGCACGTTTGAAACATTTGAAACAGTTGAAACATTCTCAACATTTCCAACATTTGAAACATTCCCAACATTTGAATTAGAGCCGCTTGCCAAATTTTCATTTGATGTATGTTTGCTCTGCGCTACTCCTCCAAGTAATAAAGCACTCGTATTTACTGAGCTGGAATCTTTCATTAGCTGCACGCCCTCATTAACATTTTTAATATCATTTGCAGGCAACTCTACCTCAGCAGAACTAGATTGCTTTAGATTGGTAAGTGCTTGCTTAGCACTAATTGATAAATCCAATGCCGATTTTGCTCCAATAACTTTCACATCACTTTCTGCATTTGCAGTTTGTAGATTTATATTATTATCAGATTCAAAGGTAATTACAGACTCTTCTGCGTCAGCAGCATTAAGCTCCGGGAGCTCTGGATTTAGATAGAATACAATATTCGTTGCACTTGAACGAAGATATTTCAGGTAATTCTTTACTATATAATCCCACACTTTACCTGAATCAACCTGTTTTAATCTCCACTCTCTAGTGGCTGATGATATATCAGCACTTAGTATCTCCAGTATAGCAGATTTATGCGTAATATTTTTATCAGATTCTATAAGTTGTTTAAGTCCCTTCCAATTCTCTCCAATCGATTTAGCATATATTTTATCTTGATCAATATTCGAATATCTCCAAACAATGTATCCTTTTATTGCTCTCGCTCTCTCTATCGCTAGTGTCTCATTTCGAGTTACACTCCCTTCGGGAGATCCCGATCCTACAATAACAATTGAATCTAAGTTTGTTCTAACTGCAGAGTTTTTCATCATTTTATCTAATTCTGATAATGATCTTATATTACCCATATAATCCTTATATAATACAGACTGATCAAATGGAAAGAAAAGTGTAATATCAGGAGTGAATGTGGTTTCTCTTGAAGATGATGCATAAAGAAGTTTTGGAAAGTGATTTGTCAACATATAATTCCAAGGCTCTTCACCTAAATCCATTATAGATTTTTTACGCGATGTATTAGTCACATAATTAATCTCCGCAGGTACATTATCTATTATATGAAGTATCTCTTTACGCTTTGGAGTAGCATAATCCTCTTCTACCAGCCTCCTTAGCTCTGCCCAGTTTTCCCCCATACCTTTAGCAGAAATCTTATCCATAGCTATCCATGGATAATTTTCAATTATATAATTTTGTAATGAATACGCTCTTTCTTGAGATAATGCTTTATTTTCCGCTATTTTACCCTCACAAGAAGAGTATCCTTTAATATCTATTTTTCTTAAATATATAGATATTCGCGAAGACAATATTTCAGAAAACTCCTTTAATGTCTCTCTATTATTCATATAATCGGGGTCTAGCGAAGTACTCCCAACTCTGAAAAATATTTTCTTCTCCTCAGTTTTCATTTTTTGTGCAAGTGTGTCGCTTTTTTGCCCATAACAAAAACTCGAACTCAGCAACAAAATCACTGATAAAAACTTATAGGATACATTTAGTTTTATCTTCATTGTTTTATATTAAGTATGTTATTATTTTTGGATACAAAAGAATAAAACTAAAATGACATTTGTGTTCTATTATAATACGATTTTAGGGTGTTATATTATGCACTTATATTAGTACGCTATC
>CAZYQA010000032.1:6471-12865 GCA_964649555.1 uncultured Muribaculaceae bacterium | reverse complement strand
GATTGATTTTGGTTTTAATTGGATTGGGTATGGATATAGCAAAGAGAATGGCAGAGTATTGAAAGATTATAATAGATTCCAACAATATTCTGGTATGTGGGGCAATTTTTCATTTGATTTTAATATGTTCTTTAAGGGGGTTAATTTGTATGGAGAGGGAGCATTGGATTATGCCGGCAGTGGAGCATTTGTATTGGGAGCTAATTATAACATAGATAAATTTGGGTTTGAAATATTGATGAGAGATTATTCAAAATCATATATTTCTACACATGCAGGGGCTTATAGCAGGCAGAATGGATGCTATAATCAACAAGGGATAGTATTTAATGCAGAATATTATAGAAATAGGAATATAAAGTTTTTATTTCTGTTTGATTATACATTTTTTCCATGGTTTCGTTATGGTATTAATAGCTCTTCAAGTCTGCTCAAAACTAGCCTGGGTGCTGATTTTAAGTTTGATAATGTGAAGTTTAATTTCTCTTCAGGACTATCTTATTCCAATGTTGCAAATAATTATAAATTATATTTTAAGGGGAGTGCAGAATATAAGATAAACTCTGCTGTTTTTGTAACTTCAAGAATTAGCGTGAATGGTGGCTTGGGTAGTAAGCGTGCTTCAATAGGGAATTCTTTTGAGGGAGGTGTAAAATTATTTAAAGAGAGAGTTTCTTTGTTTTCGGGATGTGGTTATTATAGTTGTATGGATTGGGATCAACGTATCTACCTTTATGAAAGGGGGATTCCTAATTCATATTCTATGAGGTTATTATATGGGAATGGCTGGTGGTGTTACTATATGATTAAATCTTCTTTAATTAAAGGATTGGATTTTTATTTGAAGCAAGATTTGTTATTAGGGAAAAAAGAGAGCGTAGAAAATAACTCTTCTACGCTCTCTTTTGCTATCAAATATATTTTATAATGATTTGATCTTTATTTTTTTACCCGGATATATTTTTGAGTTTTTAGTTAATCCGTTTATTCTTAATAAATCGTTTAAGCTCACCCCCGGATATTTTTGTGCAATTCCTAAAAGGGTGTCACCTTTTCTGATTGTGTACCATTGGTATCCTCCTGATGAAGTGGTTGCCGGCGCTGATGTTGATGTTGACGAAGAACTTACATATCCACCTTTATTGATATGTAGTTTTTGTCCTATTCTTAGTATTGAGTTTGATCTAAGATTGTTCCATCTTTGTAGATCGCTCACCTTTACTTTGTATTTGTATGCTATTCCTCCAAGTGTTTCTCCTTTTCTTACAGTATGAGTAAATGAGCTTGATGAAGATGCCAGTCTGCTCTCTTTTAGTCTATTGTAAACAATAGGATTGAAGTATATGCTATCTTTATATGTATATATTATATCTTCTTTTTCTACAAAAGGTACAGTATAGTTGTATGGGAGCCTTAAAATATACTCTCTTTCATTTCCGGGGATAATATCTTTTGTGTATTGAGGGTTTAGTAATCTTAATTGATCTACGCTTATACCGATGTTCTCAGAGATTTGCTCAAAGTGCAGGTTTTTCTTTACTTGGAATGTATCTATGTGTGGAGGAAGATTATACGGAGCTTCTGGAATTATTTGATAATCTTTGTAGTAGTTCATTAAATATAATGCCCCAACAAAAGCTGGTACATAGCCTCTTGTTTCCCTAGGTAGATATGGATAGATGTCCCAAAACTCTTTTGATCCGGCTCTTCTTATTGCTTTATTGACATTTCCTGCTCCACAGTTATATGATGATATTGCTAGTGCCCAATCTCCATATATTGTATATGCATCTCTAAGGTATTTTGCAGCAGCATGAGCTGATGCAACTGGGTCAAGCCTTTCATCTACATAAGAGGTTATTTGAAGGTTGTATTGTTGTGCGGTTCTGTGCATAAATTGCCATATACCTTTTGCCTTTGCTCTGGAAACAGCAACAGGGTTAAGAGCAGATTCTATAATTGCTACTGCTTTCAACTCTTGTGGTAACCCGTAATAGTCAAAAATTTCTTCAAAGATGGGCATATAGTATGATGATAACCCCATTATTCTCTTTGCTGTATTAGGTATTCTCTCTGTGTAAAGAATAATTTTATTTCTAACAATATTATTATATGGAATAGGAATGAATGAGTTCATTCTTTTGATTCTTTCAATATATATTGAGTCCGGAATATTTGATGTAAGTACCAAACTATCGTACATTGTAGATGTGATATTTCCAAGCTCTCTATCTCTGAATTTATACCATAGATTGAGTAAGCTGTCAGGATTTTCTCCCGGCTCTGCACCTTCAAAATGGGGTGTACCGTCATAGTTGAAAGCCCCGGTATTTATAGTATCAATGTTTGTTGTATCTGATAACTCGATTGCTCCACCCTCTATTATTTGTTTTAATGAGTCAATTGTGATCATTAACTTTTCTTTCTCTTTTATGAGATCTTTTTTTGATTGTTTTTTTCCAAATAATTGCGCATTAGCGGGTTGGAAGCTAGCTAATATTATTATTATTGTAATTATTTGAATAGATAGTGATTTGAACATGTGTTTACTATAATGTGATTGTTAAAAATTTAAATTCATTTTTATTCCAACAGATTGTGTTGTATATGTACTCATAGTTGGTTTTGGGATTATAGATTCTATTGTGGCGGGTTCTACTTTGAATGAAATATCGTCGCTTATATCGAAATTGCTAAAGTGAGCGAATACGTTTGCATCAACGATATTTAATACATATATAAGTGCAGTTGCAAGGACCGAATAATCTCTTAACCTTCTATGTTGATCTCTATACCATTTAATATTATCAGGTGTTAAATGCCCTTTGTAGTTTTCCGGATCTAATACAGCTTCTTTATACATATTTTTGTATCTCTTGTACTGAGTCTGATTAAAGCTCCAGCAATAGCCGCTCACAATGAATCCGGTGTAGAATATAGGGATTTTCCAGTAATCACCATTATATGCCTGCCCTAATCCCGGTACTAGTGCAGAGAATAATGAGGCTCTTGCCGGAAGTGGCTTTTCAACGCTTTTGTATGAATATACTCCATCCATAACGCTCCACCAATATGATATAACTGCACCTCCGATCATTAGATTACGATGCTTTTCCGATGCTATCGCTCCACCTATAAATCCTCCGATGGTACCATATACTATTGGTAGTTTCCATTTCTGATCATTGTAAATCTGGGCTGTACCGGGCAATATCATCGATCCAATTGCCATTCGTGAGATAGTCATAGAGTCTTTATGCCCTAATGCTCTGAAGTATCTTCCTATTGTATAGGGAGGTGTTTTTCTCATTATCACCTCTTCCTCTTCTTCTCCATCTTTCTTCTCTTCTGTTGTGCCGGGAGGCCCATTATTTACCCCAAGATTTACGTTTGGGTTAATTTGTGAGTATGCCGGTTGTGACATTATGAATATCAT
Source organism: uncultured Muribaculaceae bacterium (assembly GCA_964649555.1). GTDB lineage: Bacteria > Bacteroidota > Bacteroidia > Bacteroidales > UBA932 > Egerieousia. Next base: position 9,429 of record CAZYQA010000032.1, on the reverse strand, counting down.
AACGCAAATGAAAGAGAATATTATTTTTTGTATTTTTAACACAGTATCTTCTAAATGTTTGAATTTTCTAATTTATTTAAGAAGTCTTCCATTTCTTTATCTGTATTGAATCTTATGGTAATATCACCCGATCCTTTATTGTTCCTTTTGATACTTACATTATTGTTGAAGTATTTACCTATTATCTCAACAACCTTAAAGTGTGTGTCGGGTAGCTCAATGATTTCTTTATCTTCTTTGGCCTTTTTCCCTTCAACAAGAGTTTTTACTTTCTCCTCAACTTGCCTTACAGATAGGTCTTTTTCAATAATCTGATTTGTGAGTTTAAGTTGATCTTTAGCTTTTTCGAGCCCAAGAAGAGCTTTTGCGTGCCCCATTGAGATTTTTTTTGCTCTGATCGCAAATTGAATTTCAGCAGGGAGCTTTAATAATCTGAGATAATTTGTTATTGTGGCTCTTTTTTTTCCAACTCTTTCAGCCATAGCTTCTTGTGTAAGGTTGCATTCATCTATCAATCTGCTGAAACTTAAAGCTACTTCTATAGAATCAAGATCTTCTCTTTGAATATTTTCTACAATAGCCATTTCAAGCATCCCTCTATCATCGGTTTTACGTACATAAGCTGGAATTGTCTTCATGCCGGCTTGCAATGATGCTCTGTACCTTCTCTCTCCACTTATTATCTGGTATCTGCCGTTTTCAATAGGCCTTACTGTTATTGGTTGAATAACACCTAGCAATGTTATTGAGGCAGATAGTTCATCAATTGCTTCCTGATTGAATTCGGTTCGGGGTTGGAATGGGTTGGGTTCTATCTTATCTAGTTCTATTTCAGTTGTGGATACCAGTGGGCGTTGAGGTTGAGCTTGTGTATGTGTGACTTTAGCCTTATTCTGGATAGCGTTTGCATCTGAAATAAGTGCTCCAAGACCTTTACCTAGACCTGTTTGTATTTTTGCCATTTATCTCTCTTCTTAATTATTCTTTATTGTTATTTTCAATCTCCGGCTCAGATTTTTTTATTATTTCTTTCGCTAAATTTAAATAGCTGTTTGAGCCATTTGACATAGCATCATATAAAATAACCGGTTTACCATGGCTTGGGGCTTCGCTCAATCTTACATTTCTATTTATGACTGTTTGGAATACCATTGCGCCGAAGTGATGTTTAACTTCATTTACTACTTGGTTCGCCAGTTTTAATCTTGCATCAAACATTGTAAGTAAAAATCCTTCAATTGCAAGAGTAGGATTTAACCTGTTTTGTACAAGTTTAATAGTATTTAAAAGTTTTCCTAACCCTTCAAGAGCAAAAAATTCGCATTGAACCGGAATAATTACCGAATCTGCTGCTGTAAGAGAGTTTATTGTTATTAAGCCTAGGGATGGAGAGCAATCAATAATAATGTACTCATACTGATCTTTTATAGAGTTAATTGCATTTTTCATAACATTTTCTCTATCATCCATATTGAGTATCTCTATCTCAGCTCCAACAAGATTAATATGTGAAGGTACTACCTGTAAGTTGTCAATTGTGGTGTCTAATATAATATCATTTATATTTCTTTCTCCTATTAAGACTTCATACAGAGTACTTTTGGTATTGGAATCAGGGTCGAAATTTAAACCTGAAGTTGTGTTAGCTTGTGGGTCTGCATCTATTAGAAGAGTCTTTTTTTCTAAAACTGCTAAAGATGCGGCAAGGTTAATAGCAGTAGTAGTTTTGCCTACTCCCCCTTTTTGATTTGCAATTGCGATTACTTTTCCCATAATTTTTCATATATTGTCTTAGTCTGCAAAAATAAGAAATCTTTTTTTAGCAGAGAGATTTTATTACATTTGCATGCTATAAAGTTATAAACTTTTATGAAATCTGAAACTTGGATGGTGATTGTGAATCCTAAAGCGGGTAGTGGAAGGGGGTTGAAGGACTGGCCTGTGATTTCCAATCAAATGTATAATAATGGCATTAATTTTACTTGTGTTTTTACAGAGCATAAATATCATGCTATTGAGTTAACTGTAAAGGCTATTAATGATGGCTTTAGAAATATTGTGGCTATTGGTGGTGATGGAACTGTGCATGAGGTTGTAAACGGAATATTTATTCAGAAAGCTGTTCCTTCAACGGATATTTGTTTAGCCGTAATTCCTGCGGGAACAGGTAATGACTGGATAAGAATGTATGGTATTTCTAAGACTTACTCCCTTGCCGTAAAATCTATTGCAGAGAAGCGTACTGTTTTGCAAGATGTTGCAAAGGTTGATTTTTATGAAACCAGAGTAAAACATACCAGATATATGGCTAATGTTGCAGGGCTTGGATATGATGCTGTTGTGAACTTGAAATATAATACTCTTAAGGATGAGGGTAAAAAAGGTAAATGGCTATATATGAGGAGTACACTTCATACATTCTTAGGTTTTACTTCTAAAAAATTCAATATTAAGGTGGATGGAGTTCCTTTTTATAATGGACTGGTTTTTTCAGCTGCCGTTGGTATTGGTAAGTATAATGGAGGGGGTATGCAACAAACACCTAATGCTTCGGTGGATGATGGATTGATGGATCTAACTATTATAAAGAATATGTCTAAATTTAATGTAGTTAGAAATTTTAAAATGCTTTATTCTGGTAATATTTATAATTATCCCAAGGTTCTGTTTGCACAAGCTAAAACAATATCTATAGAAACTATTCCGGAAACAAGAATAGAAATAGATGGAGAGGCTGTTGGTACATCACCTTTTTATTTTGAACTTGTCCCTAAGGCAATAAGGGTAGTAGTGGGTAGTGAACATAAAATAAATTCAATTATTTAAACTTATTGTGCAAGATTTTTGCATTTTACCGTTTAATATATAGTGTATATTTAAAAATGTATGAAAGAGTATGTTGTAAAGGTTGTTATACCTTTGTACAGAACTGATTTGACGGATGTGGAGTGTAATGTG
>CAZYQA010000032.1:0-6461 GCA_964649555.1 uncultured Muribaculaceae bacterium | reverse complement strand
TTTCAATATTCGGGAAAAAGGGAGCAGGAACTGACGAGAGCGGAGCAGAATTGATTTAAGAGAATATGAATTCATAACTGTTAGTGATGAATGGCTTGGAAGTAAGAATGGAGTTGAAGGGTATAATACTATGATGCTTTCAAAAGAGTTTTATGAGCTCTTTAGTGATTCTGAGTATATCCTTATATGCCAGACTGATGCATATTTGTTCAGAGATGAATTGTTGGATTGGTGTGCTAAAGGATATGATTATATTGGTGCTCCTTGGATTAAGAAAAAATATTATTCAAAATCTTATGTAAGATTATATTTCTTTTTATTAGGATTGTTCAGACGATCTGAAGTGCATGTTTTCAGACATGATCTTCTTGATAAGGTAGGTAATGGAGGATTATCTCTAAGGCGAGTTGATAAATTTATTAGGTCATGTGAAAAGCACTATAAGGTTATTAAAAGATTTGAAATGCATAGGCATAACTTATATAATGAGGATGTATTTTGGGCTTTAATGCCAAAGGATTTTAAATATCCTTCTGTTAGTAATGCTTTAAGGTTTTCAATTGATACAAAGCCAGAGACATGTATGGAGATGAATAAAAATGTTAAACCTTTTGGTTGCCATGGCTTAGGACATCCACATATTTATAGTTTTTGGAGGAAGCATCTGAAATTTAATGTTTAATCTGATTTTATATAGGATCAACATCCATTATAATAGATTTAGTTTTTAAGGAGTTTGTTTTTTTAACAAGCTCTTTTTTGTTTTTTGTAAGGTTTGCGTCTTTGTTGAATTTAGCATAAAAGCATTTTATATGCTCTCCTCTTATTTTATCTATTTGTGGCGTAAAAGGGCCTGATAGCTCTTTGCAATTTATATCTAATTCTAAAATTTTATTGCAAATCTCAGTTACCTTTTCTAGTTTTTGATGCTTTACAATTATTTTTACTAATCTCACAAAAGGGGGGAAATCAAACTCTTTCCTCTCCATGAGTATTTGATTAAATGCTCTCTTCTCTTCTATGTTATTTCTGGATATATCTTTAAGATGATCATAAACTGGGTGATCTGCAATGTTGCTTTGAATAAGTATTTTTCCCCTCTCTCCACGTCTTCCGCATCTACCCATTAATTGCTTAAGGAGTTGAATACCTCTTTCATCTGCTCTGAAATCCTGTATACCCAATATGGTTTCTCCTTGAATCACAGCTACCAGCTTCAGATTCTCAAAATCAAAGCCTTTTGTGATCATCTGTGTTCCCACCAAAATATCTATCTCTCCACTAGAGAACTCTTTTATGATTTTTTCTTCCTCTTTTTTGCTTTTTGTAATATCAGAATCATATCTGGCTATCTGTCTCTCTGGAAATAGTGATTTTAATTCCTCTTCCAGCTTCTCAGTACCCACCCCTTTGTATTTAAGAGTATCCAGTCCACATTTTGTACATATTTTACTGAAGTGTGTAATATAATCGCAATAATGGCACCTTAATGTATTATTTTGCTTATGATAGCTTAAATATACATTACAATGGGGGCATTTGGGGATTGTTCCACATTCTGTACATTCAACAATAGGAGCGTATGATCTTCTGTTTTTGAATATCAATACCTGATTCCCATTTTGGATAGTTCGGGCAATTTCATTTATCAGCTTTTGTGTGAAGTTCCCTTTTATCTGTCTGGTTTTAAGCGCATTTATTGTATCTATAATCTCTATTTCAGATTCTTTTCCGCCGTAGTATTTTTCTGTTAACTCTACTTTATTGTATTTGCCTGTTGCGCAATTATAGAGTGTTTCAAATGATGGCGATGCCGAGCCGAATATAATTTTGCTCTCGTGGAGTATAGAGAGCATTATTGCAGCATCTCTTCCATTGTATCTGGGTGCAGGCTCAGTTTGTTTATAGCTGGGGTCATGTTCTTCATCAACTATTATTAAGCCTAGCTCTTTTAGCGGCAGGAAAAGTGATGAGCGTGTGCCTAATACTATTGTAGGTGTATGAGTTGAGTGTGTTAATATCTTATATATTAACGCTTTGTTTGCTGCAGTTTGTTTTGAGTGAAATGTAAGGAGTCTATCTCCAAATATGCTTTTTAGCCTTTGGTATAGTTGCTTGCTTAGTGCAATTTCAGGTACCATATAAAGCACGCTTTTCCCCTTTTCGAGCTCTTTTTGCGCAAGGTTTATATATATCTCCGTTTTACCGCTCCCGGTTACCCCATCTAATAGCACAGGTTTTTTATCTTTCAGGTATTTTTCAATTTGTTCTTCAGCCGCTAGTTGCGCTTGGGATAATTGGGGAACAATAATCTCTGATATTTTGGGTAATGATGCAATATATTTTTCAGGAGTTTTTTTACTTTTTACATTTTCTTGCTTTTTTATTGATGCCGGATATGCTGCTTTGTACACCTCTCCGATTGAGCATAAATAGTAATTGCTAATATTTTCCCAAAGTTTTAATTCAAGCTCGGATACTTTTGGCAGCTCTTCAACTTTTAATATCGGTTTATAAATAATTTTTTTTTCACCGTTTATTTCACTTTCTGAGCTTATCTGTTCTTTCTCTATCGTGTATGTTTTCTCAACGATCCCGCTATAGAGTTTCCCCGCAAAATCTACCATCACGTGACTACCCCTTTCTACTTGATAAACAGGAGGGATAGCGTACGAGATTTGTGCACTATATTTAATGGGAAGTATGATGCTGGCAAGGGTGATTTTGTTATCGGAATTCATCGTTTTGTAATTACGGAGCTAAGTTAATTGTTTTTTTTGAAATAGCATATTTGAAATTTTTTTGAAATTTTTTAAAGTTTTTTTGGAAGTTAAGAAATAATACCTATCTTTGCAATCCCAAAACGAAACAAACACTGCTTCTGAGGGGCTGAAATAAACGATGGTGCCATAGCTCAGTTGGTAGAGCAAAGGACTGAAAATCCTTGTGTCCCCGGTTCGATTCCTGGTGGCACCACTGTCAGAGAGAGAGTTACAGAGATGTAGCTCTCTTTTTTTTGTTGTGGGTAAAAATGTGGAAAAATTTAGATTTGATTACACCACATCGAAAGAACATATCGAAAAGAATAGGCTTGACTCTCCTTTGAGGAATGCTATTGATGGCTTACCGGTAAAATCCTGTTTTAACATATTATTAAAAGTTTTTACAAATATTTTTTACGCGTATATTTTGGCTCAGATGGAGAAGTTTGTGGCGAATTTTTGATTAAGATGAATTTTGGTACTGAAAAGGATATAAAAAACCGCCACTATCTTAAGTAGATCTTGGCGGTTAATATTTTATGTAGGACAGCCGTTGCAGCAGCAGAGCAGAATCGGATAACCCAAGAATGGTATACCTGTCAGCACAGATTTTTTAGATGCTATCTATAATTTATGCCGAGATAGCTTTTCTGCGATATAATTTTCTCTTTAAATAATTTGATACAGAGTATCGTTCCCTCGAATATTTATATATCTTTGCATTATAGAAACTGCCATTTCGGAAACGATGGTTTCGGAACTGTGTGTTTTTAAATAATATTTGAGTATGAAATTTTATAACAGAGAGAAGGAAATCAGCCGACTTCGTGAGATTGAACAGGCTTCGAAAAACAACGCTCAACTGACAGTTGTTACTGGACGCAGACGTATTGGTAAAACACAGTTGATACTTAAAGCCACAGAGTCGGGAGCAGCTCCTGCACTCTACTTCTTCGTTGCCCGCAAAGCAGAGAATTTCCTTTGTCAGGATTTTCAGCAGGAGATTACCGAAAAACTAGGTATTCCGGTCATGGGTGAGGTCAGCAGTTTTGGGAAACTGTTTGAGTACCTGATGATACTTTCACAGCAACGAGCGTTCACGTTGATTATAGATGAGTTTCAAGAGTTCTTCAAAGTTGCTCCAAGTGCATACAGCGACATACAGCATTATTGGGACATCTATAAAGAGAAGAGTAAAATCAATATCATTGTCTGCGGCTCGGTCTATTCGCTGATGCATAAGATTTTTGAGAACCAGAAAGAGCCGCTGTTTGGCAGGGCTACCGCCAAGATGAGCGTAAAACCGTTTGAAGTATCGGTACTCAAAGAGATACTTGGTGATTATCATTCGAAATATACAGCGGAAGATTTGCTCGCCCTTTACAGCTTTACGGGCGGTGTGGCAAAGTATGTTCAGCAATTTATGGATGCCGGAGCGACGACCTATAAGAAAATGCTCTCACACATGGTTCAAGAGGACTCAACATTCCTCGGTGAAGGACGGAATATGTTGATTGAAGAGTTCGGAACAGAATACGCCACTTATTTCACGATTCTGTCTGCCATTGCACGTGGAGAGAACACCAGATCCAAAATAGAGGCCGTCGTAAAACGTGAACTTGGAGGGTATATGACCAAGTTAGAGCATGATTATGGACTTATCGCCAAATCTACGCCTATCTTCTCTAAAGTCGAAACAAAGAATGTACGATATGTACTCGAAGATAACTTCCTGATGTTTTGGTTCCGGTTCATCTATAAATATGGTTATATGTTGGAGGTTGGCAACTACGACGGACTAAAAACCATTATCGACCGTGATTACAAAACATTCAGCGGCAAGATGCTTGAAAAGTACTTCCGCACGAAGTATATTCAGAGCGGAAGCATTACCAATATTGGGGGTTATTGGGACCGCAAAGGCGAGAATGAAATTGATTTGGTTGTGGTAAACGAGCTTGACCAACAAGCCCAAATTGTAGAAGTAAAGCGGAAGGCAGAGAGCATCGACCTTGATGTCCTTCGTGATAAAGGCGTACAGTTTCTGCGTGCCACCGGAGAATTGAAGGATTATCAGATTACCTATAAAGGATTGTCGATGGAGGATATGTAGCAAACTTAAATATTGTCTATTATGACAGTAGATTATCGCTCATTTAATGATTAACTTTGAACAAATATTACCAATATGGGTGCAAAAAATATAAATACTGATATTGAGGGTATTATCCGAGAACTTAACCTATCGGAATCGGAAACGTTATATCCTTTGTTTGAGGCTGTTATTAACTCAATACAGTCTATTCACGAAAAATATGGTGAAAAATCTAAGGAGCAAGGAGAAATATCCATTTTCATTGAGCGAGATAAAAATGAGCCATCCCTTTTTGAAACAGAAGGCAATTATCCAATAAAAAATATCAAGATTATTGACAACGGAATTGGGTTTAACAAATCTAATTATGAAAGTTTTTTCAAGTCGCACTCGACAAAAAAAGCAGATATTGGAGGCAAAGGAGTTGGACGATTCACTATATTATCGGTTTTTAATTCGATGCAAGTAAAAAGTATATATAAAGATTCTATTAACGATTCTGCGTTCTATATTAGAAATTTTGAACTATCGCGCAAGAACGGAGTCACAGAGGACGATCCTGTAGTTTCAAAAGCAATAAAAAACACGACCGATGTGTTTTTATCTGACATAAACCCAAAATTCAAGAACTTTTCTGCAAAATACAGTCAAGAGAATATAGCCGACAGCATTTTGGAGCATTGTTTACTTTACTATCTAAATGATAAGGCTCCAATTATACGAGTTGAGGAAAATAGCGAAGCGATTAATCTCTCCAATCAATTTAACCCAAGCGATTTCGTTATTCATGAATTTAGAGATAAAATACTGAAGAAGGATTTTGCTTGCTACTATGTGAAAAACAACAAACTAAAAGCTCATGAATATTTGCTATGTGCTCACAACAGAAAAGTAAAAAGCAAACGAATTGATAAAATATTACCTATTTTCTCTTCAAAGGTTATTGATAAAGATGAGGAATGTTGGTTGCAAGCATATGTAGTATCAAATTATTTAGACCAAAGAGTTAATACATTAAGGAACGAGATAAATTTCCCAAGGCTTCAAGAAATCACAGAGGATGAAGAAGATCAAATCAATTTCGGAGAAGAGCTTAGAACTGACATCATTGAAAAAGATATAGATAACTTTGTAATTAGCGGATTGCAGGACAAGTATAATGAACTTATTGAAACAAGAAGAGATTATTTGAGAAATGTTGTCAATAAATATATTAGTAGTGATGAGGGTATAGAATATAGAACGTTGGATATTAACAATAGCTTTCTTTCAACAATTCCAGATACGGCTGATGATAAAAAATTGGATGATATTTTACATGAACATCAATATAAAAACTGGAAAAACATTCGTAAAAAACGCGAGCGTTTATTAAAGAAAGATTTTAGTAAAAGGAAAGATTATCAAGAGTTATTAACAGACGTTGTTTCTCTTATTACAAAAGAAGGGAATGTTAGGTTGGGACAATATGTTGCTCATAGAAAAACAATCATAGATTTACTTGATAAATATTTAAATTGGTGTGAGGAAAATAATAACTATACGGAGGAAGCCACGTTGCATAATTTAATTTTCGCAATGGGCGGTTCTCATACAGATACGCC
>CAZYQA010000031.1:0-13024 GCA_964649555.1 uncultured Muribaculaceae bacterium | reverse complement strand
AATGTTTCGAACTCCTTTTGTTGAAGGGGTTTGATGCTGTTTCTATATCTGATATTCAGAATGCTACAGGGATGTCGAGGGGGCTTATTTATCATCATTATAAAAATAAAGAGGAGCTTTTTATGGAGGTTGTGGGGAAATATTTGTTGGAGCTCTTTATTATTAATCCGCAGGAGGTGAAAGATTTTAATATTGAGCAGATGATAAATTTTACGCATAATGCTTATTCTAAGATTTGTAAAAGTGAAATTTCGGGAGCTTCTGAGAATATAAGTATTGTAAACTACGATTTTCTTTTTTATCAAGCTATGCTCAGGAGTAAGAGTTTTGAGCTTAAGTATAGAAAGGTGAGAGATGATGAGCTTAAAGCGTGGGAGATAGTTGTTGCCAATTCTAAAAATTCCAAACTTATCGCAGCTGATGCCGATATTAAAACTATTGCCAAAACATTTGTATATATTTTGGATGGCTCATGGTTTAATATCAATTATAGATCTAATTTGCAAGAGGCTGCGAATGAAATACGATATATGCTTAATGATTATTATTTGAAAATTAAGCTCTAATTTTTTTATCAATACACTGAACAATTGTTCAGTAAAATAATTTAATTTAATAATGTCAAATATAAATATACAAGAGATTGAGTTTGCTCAAGGTAAAATCTCATCCATTTTTAGAAAATATGCTTTTGCTGGAGCTTTAGGATTATTGTTTGTGGGTATGCAAACGATGATTGATGGCGCTTTTTTAGGGCGTTTTGTAGGGGCTGATGCGCTGGCTTCTGTAAATATTGCTATGCCTGTTTATACGCTTATTACAGCTATTGCCATAGTTATTGGTATTGGTTGCCAAACAGTTGTTGGTATATCACTAGGGGAGGGGGAGAGGCAAAAAGCCTCTAATGCTGTTAAGAGCGCTTTTATCGCATTATTATTTATTACCTCTTTTATTGCATTTAATATTTATCTATTTAGTTCAGATATAATTGCTTTGCTGGGGGATGATCCTACATTATTGGAATCTACTAAGAGTTACTTGATTACTCTTTGCCCATTTTATCCGTTTATTGCTCTGTTTTTTCTTGCGGATTATATGCTCAAAAGTTTTGGTAAGCCATATTATGCCATGTGTGTACTCACTTGTACGGTTATCCTAAATATTGTATTAGATTATCTTTTTATTGTGGTTCTGGGTTTTGGAGTAACGGGTGCAGCTTATGCAACCGGGATTGCTTTTAGTACAGGAGCATTATCGATTATACATATTTTGTTTAAAAATCCAAGCAATGTGACGGTGCAAAAAGGGAGATTTAATTTTAAGCTCTTGGCTAATATGCTTTATAATGGATCTTCGGAGGGGCTTTCTGAGCTGTCAGCAGGTATCACTATCCTAATGTTTAATAATGCAATGATTTTTTATGCCGGAGCTGATGGGGTTGCAGCCTATACTTTTGTGAATTATCTTTTATATGCCGGGGTAATTATTTTTGTGGGAATTTCCGATGGAATTATCCCTATTTTATCATATAATTACGGTGCAAATAATATGAAAAGGGTATTTGCTCTATTTAAGTTTGGGATAGTTGTGAATTTCTTGATAGGAGTTGTAATTGCTTTAATAGCATACTTCGGTGGAAGCTCTCTAAGCTCTTTTTTCTTTGATTCATCAAAGGATGCTCATGTTTTGGAAATTGCAGCCATAGGGGCAAAAGTTTGTGCATTTGCCTTTCTTATGAATGGTGCGAATATATGTATCTCAGGATTTTTTACATCAATGGGAAATGCAAAAATGTCGATAATTATCTCTATGCTTAGGGGGCTTATCTTAATAGCAATTGGTATTTTTATTTTTCCAAGGCTTTTTGGGGTGAATGGTATATGGCTTACTATCCCTGTAGCGGAGTTTATTACTTTATTGGTGGGAATCTACTTGGTGAAAAGGAGGTTGCGCTAAGGGGAGCCTTTTACTTTAAGCGCTCCTCTTTAAGCTTTATCCTTTTTTCCTTTTTAGCCTCTTTGGCTTTTAGACGCTCCTCTTTTGTCAGCTTTTTCTTTCTCTTAAAGATGTCTTTGAAACTGTTGAATTCTTGTTGGTACCCTATACCCAGTCCTGTACGTTGCTTATCATCAAGATAGTTTGAGAATTTATCAGAAGCATGAGAAAAGAGGGTTAGCCTTAATTTGCCGCTTTTATCAAGTTTTACTTCCACATCAATGTTTCCTACTACATCCCTATTATTTATATTGGAGTATGGATCGTTACCCAGATTACCATTTATCAAAACCCGGTTATTAAATAGTTGTGTGGATACGGCTACGTCGAATATATTGGTACCTTTAGTCCCCGGCTGGTAGTTTAAGCCTAAGTCTATAGGTATGTTTAATTGCTGTAAGATATTGTTAAGCTGGTTGCTTAGTATCTCAGATGCATTTGAATATAGGATAGTTGAGTTGTTGGCAATTCCTGATTGCTCATCAGGAATAAATCCTCCTGATACTAGTATTGCCATAAATTGTTTTTGTACCTTGCCGGGCGTATTTAATGCATTTTCTACCATTACTTGGATAGTTGGATCTAAATCCGGAATATTAATACTGAATGCAAGTTGCGGATTCATCAGGTTGCCACTCATTGTAAGGCCGCAATCAACAGTTCTACGCGTACCTATAGATGAGGTATCAGCTATTAATGTATTGATTGATGCTTTTGTTCTGTATACGGCAGTGAGGTTTAATGTAGTGTTGCTTATTCCTCCATTGAAATTTATAATTCCTCCCGGCTGGATAGTAAAGTCTTTAGGAGCAAATCCCATAAATACGAATTTATAACTACCCTGTGATATAATGTACTCACCATACATATCGAATATGCCTTTGCTTGGGTTTACATTCATACTGATAGCTCCGTTCCCGTTTGCTTTTATCACATCTCCCACCGCTTTATTTATCTCAATCATTATTTCGGCATTCGGATTGATATTGGTATTTAGTTTAATATCAAGCTCAGATGCTTGTTTTACTTTGTTTGCAGCCATTGTCTGCTCATAAGTATCTATCAGTAATGTATCTGATTTGGGCTGTGTAAATGTAAGAATATTTGTTTGCTGTGCTGTAGCGCTATTTGATAATGGGATATGAATAGAGGTTTTTGGATCTGAAGTAATATTTGCCTCTAAAAGTATCTTATTAAATGGTCCTTTAATTGATAGATTACCTGTAGCAAAAGCGGTTCCATAGAATGCATCATTATCTGACTCTGCTGTTTTTAAGAACTCCAAATCATTAAAGTTTACTTTAGTATCCAGATATAAATTCTTAAAATGATCATATTTTAATCCTCCTGAAACAGAGCCAGAGTGCCCGAGCATATCTTGTATCTTAAGATTTTTTGAGAAAACTCCATTTGGAGATACATCCAACGCTCCATTTAATATGTACTGCACACCGGTAAAATCAACAGTAAATCCAAAGTTGCTTACAGATGCATTGCTACTATGTAATGCAGGTTTCTTTAGGGTACCTGTAAGTGACAGATCACCCGATATAGTCCCGGTCATTCCAGAAATTATACTACTGAAGAATGGTTCAAAATAACCAACTTTTAAGTTTCTAAGATCTGCATTTATATCAATATTATTATTTACTGGGTCTAAGTATCCCGATGCCGTAAAGTTGGGAACATTGTTTAATTTGGTACTAAGCAGTAAATTGAATCTTTTATTAATTTGATCCCACTTACTTAGAACGCGTAAATCTCCTACCGGCCTATTTGAGACATATACCGAATCTCCCGCTAAATCCAGAAATAATTGATTTTCAGATTTGTAGTTGGAGAATATAGCTGTTCCTGACATTAATCCCTTAAATCTCATATCTTTACTCGTAAGTAAATTAAGTACGGAAAGATCAAACCTGTTTAGTGTTAGCCCCACTGAATCTCTGTGAGCCTTTGACAAAGCTCCATCTATATTAATATTTTGGTTTCCATTAAATAATGATATGTTTTTGAATCGGGTAATACTATCCTGTATAATAATCTGAGATGGTGTTATCTTCCAGTTTTCACCTTTTAATGTTACCTGAGAATTGAATAATCCGATATTTATTATTTTACGTGGGCGGAATTTCTTATTCACTTTTATGCTATCATTGAAGAAGCTTACCATAGCATTAAGTTGAGCTTTGTTATCAACTGTACTATCCTTTTCATCAAACCCCAGAGAGGCAACTATTTTATTATCTCTGCCCCTCATTCTTATATATAAACTATCTAGGTTGACTCCTCCTATATTTGCAGTTTGAGATAATAGGTTTACTTTTATAGCGCTGGTATCCTCCTTTATTCTAAGCGATAAATCTTTCAGGTAATTGCTTTTATATGCAACTCTTCCTGATAATAATTCAAACTTAATATCATTATCGGGGCTAATTTTAGAACTAATTGTTGTTCCATTCTGGATATATAAGCCAGGAAGTAGAAACTCGCAAATACCCCTTGTATCAGATGTTCTTAAATTAAACTTAAAATTATCTTTTGAATATAATATCTCTTCTTTAGGCTTTTTATTAATAAAGAAGTTGTCATATTGATCATATAACGTTATAGCCAAAAACTTATTAATAAATGTGGCAAAAGCAGAAGTTCCTTTAAATTCTGCATTTACAAAGGAAGAATTTAGAGAGGTAGTATGTGTAGTATCAGTTTCATTAGCAATTAATTTTATATTTCCTAAAGGATAATCCCCTGTACTGTTGGTATAATTGGCATTTTTAATATCTATATTTCCAAGTATATCGCCTGATTCAAATTTTGTGAAATTTGCTGACGCGGTAAGCCTAACCTCAGAAATAGAGTCTCTTTTATCCAGATTCATTTCTGACAGATTTGCATAAGGAATATCCAGGTAGAAATTATATCTGCTTTGCTGTTTTTGGTTGAGAGCAAGTAATCCTTGAAAAATAAAATCCAAATTAGGATCATGACAAATAATTCTTCCGTCAAAATTATCTCGAGTATATTTCCCTAAAGCAAATATATTTGAATAATTATAATTATTTAATCCAAGTTCTTTTATTTTTATACTATCAATTGTAACTTCAGGCCCTCCATAAGCAGCCTCTCTGAATTGAGCAGTAATAGAGCTGTTCATGGTAAGTTTCCCTAGTAATTTATTTGAGAAGATCTTACCCAAATTCAAATTTGATGTATTAATTTTTCCTTTAAGCAATACTCCCTCTTTCTTTGATGTGGCCGTATTAAGTAGAGCATCCAGGTTTATGTTTCCTACGCTCGATCTTATTTTACCATTTGCCACAAAATCTGTAAGCAGCCCCGTAAAATTGCCTGTAAAATTATATCTTACTCCTTTGGGAAGTTGCTTGAAAAAGGGTAGTGGGGGAGTGTTATTTATTGATGAAACTATGGCAGATATATCGTTACCGGTAGTTGAGCAAGAATTCACTTTTGCAGTCATCATAGTTTCTTCTACATCGGGCAGTCCTCTTAGTTTTGCAGATACCTCTAAAATTGTTTCACCACTTTCAGAGGTGATTGTAAGCAGTGATGTTTTAAGATTACGTACAGTTCCACTTGCTTGTCCGGTAACATAAAAAGAGAGCGAGCTTTCCAATAGAGTTGGAGCAAATCGCCCAATCGTTTTGAAATCCAAATATGAATCATTGAGGTCAATATTTAGTTTTACATTATCCACAAACTCAGAAAAGTCTTTCACCGAGTTATATTTCATAGAGTAGAATTTACCTGTAATCCTAGAGAATGAATCTTCTAAGAATATATTGTCTATTCTGGATTCGGTACTACTCACCCGGAGATCTCCTTGTAAAGTTTTAAGCTTAAAGCCGCTTATATCTTTTGCCGCAATATTATTTATCTGAGCAAACAGAGTATCATTCTTTATATTTATATCCCTTATGTCTACATTTATATCGGAAAGATTGAGATCTGCGAAATTTATAGTTTCGTTATGTCTGAATCTGTATCTTAAATGATTTTTCAAATAGAATCTGAAATTTTCTATTTTTAAGTTATTGGCAATTAAATTCAAAGGCAAAGATTTTGTTGTATCTTTTTGCTTATTTGGATTTGTACCAAATATCCGTTTAATATTCGATTCATTAGGCCCATCAAGAGTATCAGCTTCATTCTGAATATTAAACATTCCGTCTGCTAGCGTGGCAGAAGTGAGTTTTATATTCATTTTAAGTAGATCCTTAGGTGAAAAGACTATTGATATTTTTTTACATGATAATAGAGTATCGTTATATCCTCTATGCGTTTTCAGAGAGTCTATCAGCTCATTTGATTGATTAGATACTACCGATACATTTTTTAGGATAATTCTATTAAAGAAAATAAAATATAATCTCTCAATATTAATCTCTCCGTTGATCTTCTTTTCTATGGATTTTATAACCTTCTTAACAGCATAGGTTTGCACAGACGGAACTTGAAGGATTATGTAGCCTGTAACTTGCAGGGTTACAATAAAAATAATAATTCCTACTAATATTTTTCTTAATGTTTTGATAAATATTTCCTCCTACTGCGATTAAACGAACAAAATTAATTAAAAAACTCCTATTTTTGCACAAATTATCATTATGAACGAAATAATATTAGCAATAGAATCTTCTTGTGATGATACTTCCGCATCAGTAATAAAAGGAGAGTATCTTTTATCCAACGTAATGGCTAGCCAAAAGGTTCACGAAAACTACGGTGGAGTTATTCCTGAGCTTGCATCGAGGGCTCACCAGCAAAACATTCTGCCGGTAGTGGATCAGGCTGTAAAGCAGGCAGGGATTGAATTAAACAATATTGATGCAATTGCTTTCACCAGAGGCCCCGGTTTACTTGGATCCCTTTTGGTGGGAACCTCTTTTGCAAAAGGACTCTCTATATCTTTAGGTAAGCCCTTGGTAGAGGTGAATCATTTACAAGGACATATATTATCCCATTTTATTAAAGAGTACGAAAAAGAGAATAGGGAGCCTAAGTTTCCGTTTTTGGCGCTGCTTGTATCGGGAGGGCATACTCAAATTATCAAAATAACCGATTACTTAGATTTTGAGGTTATAGGGCATACAATAGATGATGCTGTGGGAGAGGCTTTTGATAAATGTGCAAAAATGATGGGATTGGGATATCCCGGAGGCCCTATCGTGGATAGGCTTGCTAAAGAGGGAGATGCAAATAAATTTAAATTTTCTAAACCTCAGATCGCAGGATTGAATTTTAGTTTTAGTGGTATTAAAACCTCGTTATTATATTTTCTTAGAGACAGATTAAAAGAGAATGAAAATTTTATAGAGGAGAATAAAGCTGACATATGTGCCTCTTTTCAAAAAGCATTAATTGACATCTTGATGGATAAGCTTCTAAAGGCAGTAAAAGAGACAGGTATTAAAACAATAACCCTTGGAGGAGGAGTATCGGCAAACTCAGGATTAAGAAACAGAGTATATGAAGAGGGGGTAAAAAGGGGATGGGATACTTTTATTCCGGAATTTAAGTTTACAACAGATAATGCTGCAATGATTGCCATTACCGGATTATATAAGTTTAGAAAAGGTTTAATTAGTTCCTTAGATGCTGCTCCAATTTCTAGAGCGGCTGATATGAAATAATATAAAAGAATATGAAAGAGGTTGAAATTACATTCAAAGCATCTGCTAAAGAGCCTTCTCGTGAGGATTTTTTAGCTGCTTGTTCCAGAGCTGTCGGCTTGCCTATAGCTAAAATTGCTGATTATAGGATTGATAAAAGATCTTTGGATGCAAGGGGGAAAGATATTTTATATAGATACAAAATTACTGTTTCATCAATTGATGAGGGGATGATACCCCCTTATATTATTGAGCCGTATAAGAATGTTGCCGATTGTGAACAGGTAATCATTGTAGGTGCAGGCCCTGCAGGGCTTTTTGCCGCACTTAAATTATTACAAAGAGGGTTAAAACCTATTATCCTAGAGAGAGGAAAAGATGTACATGAGAGAAAAGTGGATAATGCAACTCTATGTAAAGATGGTACGATAAATCCTGATTCAAATTATTGCTTTGGAGAGGGGGGAGCTGGCACTTTCTCGGATGGAAAGTTATACACACGCTCCAATAAAAAAGGGAACATAAAAGAGG
The DNA here is from genome assembly GCA_964649555.1 of uncultured Muribaculaceae bacterium. Taxonomy (GTDB): domain Bacteria; phylum Bacteroidota; class Bacteroidia; order Bacteroidales; family UBA932; genus Egerieousia. The sequence goes on along the minus strand of CAZYQA010000031.1, from coordinate 4,865 downwards.
TACTACACCAATTTGTAGAGTTTGGTGCAGACCCCAATATCTTGATTGAAGCTCATGCTCATATTGGTAGCGATAAACTACCTAAAGTGATAGAGAATCTACGTAACAATATAATTTCTCATGGTGGGGAGGTTCATTTTAATACCAGAGTTGTAGATTTTAAAAAAGATGGGGAATTATGGGTTGCTGAATGTAATGATGGCAAAACATATTCGGCATCTAATATTATACTTGCAACAGGGCACTCTGCACGTGATATTTATGAACTATTCGATTCAAAAGGTTGGTATATAGAGGCTAAAGGGTTTGCACTTGGAGTGCGTGCCGAACATCCTCAGTATCTGATTAATAATATTCAATATAAGAACAGATATCAACAATATTTGCCAACAGCAGAATATTCGTTGGTTTGCCAGATTGATGGTAGGGGAGTATTCTCCTTCTGTATGTGTCCGGGAGGTTTATTAGTTCCTTCATCAACTGCACCGGGGCAAATGTTATTAAATGGAATGAGTAATTCTATGCGTAATTCCAAATGGGCAAATGCGGGAATTGTAGTGCCTATAGAGGTATCTGATGTACCTGAATTTGCACAATACGGAGCGCTGCAATTGATGAGATTTCAGGAGAGTGTGGAGAAGGCTATGTTTAATCATGGAGGTGGCTCAATAAAGGCTCCGGCTCAGAGAATGACCGATTTTGTAAAAGGTAAATTATCTGACACCTTGCCATCTACATCATATATACCGGGTGCATATTCTGCCCCTTTGCATGATATTTTACCGGAATTTGTAGTGCAAAGATTAAAGAAAGCATTTTTGGAATTTAATAAGAAGATGAAAGGATACTATACTCCCGATGCTTTATTGCTTGGAGTAGAATCTCGCACATCTTCACCCGTAAGGATTCCAAGAGATCCGTCTACAATGCAGCATGTTGAGCTAAGTGGAATATATCCTTGCGGAGAGGGAGCAGGCTATGCAGGAGGTATAGTTTCTTCAGCTCTGGATGGAATAAATGCTGCAAATACTTTAGCTAATAATATTTTGAAATAAAAACAAGGTTATGATATATCAAGTAGATACTTCATCTGTGATTCTTGCTGTAAAAGATGGCATAAATGAATCCACTTACTTATTTGTAATAATTGCAATACTTCTTGCTATGTTTCTAGTTATGAAAGCAATGGGCAAGAAAAAAAGACGCAATACTACCTACCGAATGGATATGAGGAAAAAGATGGATGAGAGGAAAAGGTAAACTATTTTTGGTTAGATAATTTTTTTTTGCATACATTTGTGCCAGCAAAGGTTTCTATTTTTTAGAATTAATAGGGAACCGGGTGTGAATCCCGGACAGTTCCCGCTGCTGTAAGTTCCATCCTGCATTTGTAGGATTCAGAGAGTTAGCATATCTATTGCCACTGGGTTTCCCGGGAAGGCGCTAGCTCAGGAATAAGTCAGAAGACCTGCCTTGCTATTGTGGATTTACAGCCTACGGGTTTATGGGCTTATCAACATGCAAGGTGTGTTTTTTCATTTATATAAGTTACATCTGATGCTGTAGATCCAACATGTATTTTGTTGTGATATACTTATTTAACTAATTTATATAATATGAAAAAAATATTTTATTTGATGCTTATTGCCTTAATCGGCATAACAGCATGTAGCAAAAATGAAGATCCTCTGAAAGAGGAAGTCAAAATCTTAAATCCAGACGATATCGTAGGCCTTGTAGGGCAAACAATCACTCATTCCAATCCATCGAAAGAGTCTTTAATCGAAATATTGATAGGTGCAAATATATCTGAAATCAAAGCTACTAATGACCCGGCTTCAGCTTCTTGGTGTAGTGTTTTATCCGAATCTGTTGTAGTAGAAAGTGAGCAAAAATGGAAAGTTACTATCAAAACTCAGCCATATACAGGAAATGATGATAGAATAGCTTATATAACTATCAAAGGTTCTGAGAGTTCTTTGGAGCTTCAGCTGATCCAGCAAGGACGAGCTAAAAGGGTGAGAATGATAGTGGTAAATGAAGGACAATTTACTAAGGGGACTGCTGCTATTTCAGCAATAAGATATGATGGCTCCTTGGATTGGGATATCTTCAGAAGTGTGAATAATAGGCCCTTAGGCGACGTGGCGCAATCTATATCATATATTGATGGGAAATATTTTGTTGTTCTGAATAACTCAAGAAAAATAGAGGTTATCGAACCTACCACTTTCCAATCCATTCAAACAATTAATTATGAGCAATCATCAAGCCCAAGATTTATGGTTAAAATTGATGATAAAAGAGCATTGGTATCAGATCTTCAACGCCAATTAACTATCGTTGACACAAAAGATTATAAAGTATTAGAGTATATTGATATAACTTCTACAGGGGCAATGCAGATTGAAAAAATGACTGAAGTGGGGAATAAGATTTTTTGTGCCGCATTAGGAAAAGGTGTTGCAGTTCTTGATAAAAATAAGCCGATTAATGCCGAGAATATGAGATTCATCCCGGGTACCGGATCAATCATGAAAACAGCCAAAATGATCCTAGATAAAAATAATATGTTATGGGTTATGTGTACGGCTTCGGGGAAAACACTATTGCATTGTATAAACACAAGTACTGAAGCAATAGATAGAACAGTAGAGATTCCATATATAAAGAAGGGTGACTCGGAGTATGAAGTTGGATGTATAACAGGTGGAAATGGATTTAATAGAATTGATACCGATGCATCTAAAGGTAAATTGTACTTTTTAATGCAAGTGCTTAAGGTAAAGAATAGAAATATGAGCATAAGTGCTATTATTACTCTAGATGTGGATAAAAAAGAGATCGACAAAACTCCTTACAGGGAGCTTCCAGGATTAGGAATGATGTATGGAATGAATGTTTCACCACAAGGAGATGTATTTTTATGTGATTGCTTAGATTACACAGCTCAAAGAGGCTTCTTACGTGAATATAAAGCTGACGAGAATGTAGTAAGTTTGAGAGTTGGTGTATATCCTAGAATGGTTCATTTTACTGAGTATGACAATTAAAAGGCTTCAATTTATATTCTCCTTTCTTTTTGTATCGTTTAGTGCATTTTGCCAGAACACTAAGATTAAAGAGTATCATATCGATTCCTTAACAGTTGTGGGTAAGGGAATTGATAGATTGAAAGAGGTATCCGTAGGTACGCGTATAAGTAATATAAGCGTGCAGGTATTGGAAGAGAATAAAGCTAAATCATTAAGTGAGCTACTCACTGATAATTCTATGGCTTATATCAAAGGACTGGGGCAGGGTGCAATGGCAACCTCTTCGTTTAGAGGAACAGGCTCGAGCCATACACAAGTGAATTGGAATGGGATTAATATTAATCCAAAGATGGCCAGTAGCTTTGATTTCTCTCAGGTTCCTGTGTTTTTTACGGATAATGTAGCTTTATATCATGGTAGCGGGCACTTGAAAAATGGGACAGGTGCGTTGGGTGGAAGTATTAATATCATGAATCTACCGAGATGGAATGATTCTACATTTATAAGAGCATTTGCTCAGATTGGCTCTTATGATACTTATACCGGAGCAGCATCTGTCAGGTTCTTAAAAAGTAAGTGGTTATGGCAAACGAGAGTTTATTATCAACAATCGGAAAACAATTTTAAGTATTTAAACAAAGTATTATCAAAAGACCCATTTTATGAGAGGAGGAAGGAGGGAGAATATAAACAAGCAGGAGTTATGCAGGAGGCTTACTATAAGCCTTCTGTGTTCTCCAATTTATCTTCTGTACTTTGGCTACAGTTTGGTGAAAGGAGATTGCCTCAGCCAATAATTGTAAATGTTGTACAGCATGAAAAACAAGAGGACATAGGGGTGAAATATTATATATCCTATGATTACTCTAAAAATAAAAGTGATTTCAGCGCTAAATTCGCTTATACTCTAGATGTTTTGGATTATACTAAATGGTTTGATAGTGATTATTTTAAAGATAAAGAAATAAGTACTAATCGTACCCATTCACTCCACTTTATTACTGATTATTCACATAAAACATCTAAGACGCTTAAACTTAATTTCTCGTCAAGATATACTTTGGATATGGTTAATGCCAGCAGCTATTCCAAAAATGTAGTAGATAGAAATGTTTTTATTTTTCAAGCCAACGTTTTGTGGAATCCGGCAAGTTATTTGACTCTAAATTCTCAGGTGATGGGTGAGATCAATGATAGCAAATTTGCTCCAACCTTTTCTGCTTCATTTTTACTAGATCCAGCTCGTAATTTATCGTTTAAGGGAACTATAGCTTATAATTATAGATTCCCTAGCCTTAATGATTTATATTGGCAGCCGGGTGGAAATAGTAATCTGCTCCCGGAGAAAGGATTTTCATATGATGTAACAGCTAAATACTCTCCTGTAATTGCTAATTTTATATATATTAATACAGAAGTAAGTTATTATCTGATGTATATAGATAATTGGATAATGTGGCTACCTACTCAAAATTGGTTCTGGGAGCCAAGAAACGTTCACAAAGTACTGTCTCATGGTTTGGAATTATCTGCTGATGCAACAGCAACTTTTCTTGATGGATTCTCTACAAAACTTGGAATTAACTACACTTACGCACGCTCAATGAATAGAGAGCGAAATTTTGAAGAGGATAATACCTATGGCAAACAATTACCCTATGTGCCAAAACATAAGGCTAATGCTCGTTTATCTCTTGGATATAAAAATATTAATTTAATGTATAAAGTTACTTATACCGGAATAAGATATACAACACAAGATGAATCATACCAAACAAATGCTTATACTATTCATTTTTTTGTTCGGAGTGAATGGGATCAGAGGGGGTT
>CAZYQA010000030.1:3686-13115 GCA_964649555.1 uncultured Muribaculaceae bacterium | reverse complement strand
CATTCTTTCTTCCAAGCCAAATACGTAAAGGCTCAGAGTCATGTGTGCTTGTTGTACATACACTCAAGTATGGATAATGTGATATATCTGCATACTTAACAGACGGATCTTTAGGCATCTGCTCTAATTCAAGAGATAAGATCTTTAAGTTTTGCAAGCATTCGAATACGGAAGCATTAAGCATTCCAAGATCTTCGGCACAAGCGAGCATATCTGTACAAGCTATCAGCTGATGAAGCTTACGCATTGCGTTATTATACCATAGGTTATTATTCCTTTCATTAAAAAAGTCATAATAAATAGCCATAAACGCATTTTTCTGATCTTGATTCAATCTGCTGAAAGCATCACCGCCGGGGGCGCTTATCATAGGATTGAAAAAGCCAGCTTTGTAGGGGTCTTCTATAAATAAATCATCATAATTAACTCCATATAATCCTCTATGGTTTATCTCATCTACAGAGAGTGGGATTACAGGGTTGAAATGTCCATATTTAGCACTCTTAATGCCAAACGGAATTTCAAATATTCTAAAGAACCCTAAAATATGATCAATTCTATAGGCATCAAAGAATAATGACAAAAATCTTAATCTCTTTCTCCACCATCTATAATTATCCTTCTCCATCTCATCCCATCTATAGGTTGGGAATCCCCAATTTTGCCCATCTTCTGAGAAATAATCTGGTGGCGCCCCTGCGCATTGATCAAAATTAAATAGATTATGATATTGCCAAGCATCTACACCAAATGGAGAAACTCCGATAGGGATATCCCCTTTTAATGAAATGCCATTACTATGTGCATAAGCTTTTGCGCTGGTAAGTTGCTTATATAGATTGTATTGTATAAATATATAGAAATGAATCTCATTGAAAAATTCAGAATCCGGAGCGCAAAGTTTTGTTAAAATTTCTTGAGAAAATTCTGAATACTCACCCCATTGAGAAAAATCTGACGAGTTATGTTTATCTCTCAAAGCGCAAAAAGCAGCATAAGAATATACCCACTCTTTACTCTTTTTAATAAATTTATAGTATTCAGGTTCAGCCTCTACATCAAGCTTATAATCGGTATACAAAGCTCTTAGATACTCCATTTTAAGCTCCCAAACTTTGTCGTATTCCAAAGCACGCATAGCATTAAGCTCCTCGCCTTGCTTTAGTAATTTACTCTCAAGCTCTTTATCTTTTAGCTCACCAATGCTTTTAATATCAGCATAAATTGGGTGAAGAGCCATTACCGAAAGGCAATTATAAGGATATGAATCTTTCCAATTAAGGAAAACAGAGGTGTCATTTACTGGAAGAAGCTGTATTATAGATTGTTTTTTCTCTTTAGCCCAATCTATCAATAATTTTAAATCTCCAAAATCTCCAATTCCAAGGCTAGATTTAGATCTTAAAGAGAAAATAGGGACAGCAGTTCCTGAAAATTTAGGATGCTCACATATAAAGCCGGCAAAAGAGTGCTCATAAATATTTGCTGTATGTTTTTTTCTCTCAGGTAATACCAAAACTCTATTCTCACCCTCTTCCCAAATATACTCATTTGCATCCCCCTTGAAGATTAAAAACTTATACCTTAATGTTTTACCTTTAATCTTTGATGTATCAATGCTACATTCATATCTAAGCCCCTCAACAGCATTCATTGGGATAGCTTTCTCTAAATCCCATGCTCCCGCCTCTTTTAAATCTCCACTTAAGAAAACCTTGCAGCTCTCTTTAAGATTAGGGATAGTTACCCTTATTATAAGCTCTCCGGCGCTATTCGCAATCTGAGTATATGGTGAGCTCTCTCTTTTATAGAAAACATCAAAGAATGGGGCGGTTAAGAAAGGGGAATAATAAGAATTACCCTGCCATTGGTCAAAACAATTTACAACTTTTGTAGAGCTTGAAAGAGACAATTTCCTCTCCTTACCCACTTCAAACGAAACCATGCCATTACTATCCTTAATGAGGTATCGATACGAAACGATTTTTATTTTATCAGAATCTATATTTATAGCTCCTGTCCAATTACCATTATCCCCGTATTCTAATTTTAAGGCGTTTACAAGGATATTGCTGCCAAGCTCCTTGCAGTCTCCCATAACATATAAATCCTCGCCCCACTTGGTATTATAATTTATGGAAAAATTTAGTAACATGATATATAAATTTAATTAAAACCTTACATTAATACCCGCACTCACCAAGCCTTTGTACCCAAAACCTACCTCAAGATATCCACCTAATACTCCTCCTCCATATCTCACTCTGGTTGCTGTTAAGTTGTATCCGAATGCGATTTTGTCTTCTACCTGATGGTTGATTGTATTTTGGGATAGATTGAAGCTTAGATCTTCATCTTTTGCGACAATACCTATAGATGCTCCGCAAGATGCCTCCCACATACCTTCTCTGAAGTATATCCATGAAGCTCCCAATAAGAAACTATAGCTCTTTACTGTACTTCTGTAAAGTGTTTTATCTGTCGATTTTTCTATAATATCCATATCTGCTTTGCTCACTCCAAAATAAGCCTCACCGGCTATATATGGTGAGAAAAAGAATTTATATCCGATACCTCCAACACCTGTATAATTATTTGATTCCGATTTATAGTATTTCTTCTCGATTACCGAGTTTTCAAACTTATTTGTAAGTTCCAAAATACTAGGTGCTCCATACTGTATATATATCTCACTTTTTTTGTAGTCGATATAGCTGTAATCATTTTGTGCCTGTAAAAAAACAGGTGAAACAAAAAGGATAAATAGGGGTAAAAGTAGTTTTTGCATAATTATTTAGTATTATGGTTTGTAAATTTCTTTTTCCATAAGCTGATGCTTATGAGTGATATAAGTCCGCATAGGATCATTACTACGGCTTGGGATTCGTGAGATATTGTAGCAAACACAACACCTGTTGTTTGTGGGATTGAATACACTTTAAGTAGTGCAAGGCTAACAATAAAATGGTAAGCTCCGATTCCACCTTGAACAGGGACTACCCAGCCAAGCCCCCCTACGACCATTAAGAACATAGCATCAATTGCTCCCATGTTACCTATAGATGGGAATGCTTGAATGGTGGTATAACTGGTGAGCCAATATGAGCCCCATAGTAAAATGGTATAAAGGATAAAGAGCCATTTATTCTTCATTCTGAAAGCTGATAATAAACCTGCTCCAAGCCCTTTGAGTATTTCTGCTGCTTTTCTGAAAAAACGATGATTCTTTAATTTATTTCTATAATGCCAAATAGCAGCAATGATAGATAATAAAACAAGTAATATACCTAATGCAAAATAGATCCCTTTGCCAGAGATTCCATTCACAATTGGCTCAAACATCTCTTTACCTATAAATGATCCGAATTCCTGCCATTTAAACAATAATATTGTGATAACTAAAATCACAAGGCATATAAGATCCCAGCTCCTCTCAAGTACTACACTACCCAGTGCTTGCTCAAATGATACTTTCTTTGATTTGGCTACAACACCACATCTGGCAAGCTCCCCTGCTCTGGGAAGAATAAAGTTTGTAAGATACCCCACAGTAACGCCATCATAAGATTCTCTTAGTGTAACTTGGTTGTTCATCTCTTGAAGCATTAGTCTCCATCGCATAGCTCTAAAGATAAATCCGAGGATACCCACAGCCATAGAGCCAAGGATCCAGCCATAATTACAACTTTTCAAGCCATCCACGAAGCTATCCCAATCCATCCCTCTAAAGGCAAGCCAAGTAAGAAATACCCCTAAGCCTAAGAAAAGGATATATTTTAATACCTTCCAAACATTATTTTTCTTTCCTGACATTATAATATTTGATTTGTTACAGAATCAGGGAACACAACTTTTGGTTTAAATTCTATAGCCTCATCGGGAGTCATTTGGGCGTAAGCCATAATAATTACTAAATCGCCTACCTCAAACTTTCTTGCAGCAGCTCCATTAAGGCAAATTTTGCCACTTCCTCTCTCCCCTTTAATCACATAAGTGTCTATTCTTTCTCCATTATTTATGTTTACAATAGTAACTTTCTCATTCTCATAAAGCCCTGCAGCGTCGGTAAGGTTCTCATCAATGGTGATACTTCCGATATAATTCAAATTAGCTTCTGTCACACATGCTCTGTGGATCTTGGATTTTAATACTTCCAGTAACATATCTATTTTAATTTAATATTATCAATTAATCTTACAGGGTGGGCAAACACAGCACACCAAATTCTTATATTATCACTCTGGTTCCAATCCTCAATAGGGTTGAGGTTTACACCATCAATTATCTCGATATATTCGGTTTCTAACTCTTTATTTGAGTTTATTCCCTCTTTCACTTTAGCTATCGTATCTTTTGGAGATAGCGTTTTCATATAATCTCTCGCTTTTAGTAGCTCTTGATATATAATGGGAGCAGCCTCTCTTTGCTCTTTTGTTAGAAGCATATTTCTTGAACTCATTGCCAATCCATCTTGCTCTCTCATAATAGGGCATCCTACAATTTCAATTGGATAATCAAGTTTTTTTGTAAAATACCTTATAATAGCCTCTTGCTGATAATCCTTTTCGCCAAAAAATGCGTGAGTCGGTTTCACAATATCAAAGAGTCTTGTTACTACTTGGGCTACACCATTAAAGTGTCCCGGTCTGCGTGGCCCTTCACCAAACTTATCCAACCCTCCCAAATCAAAAATTCTTGTATCCTCTTGCGGATATATATCCTCTACACTAGGTGCAAAAACAATATCCACACCCTTGCCTTCTAATAACTTACAATCTTGCTCCAAATCTCTTGGATAAGATGCCAAATCATTTTTATTATTGAATTGAGTTGGATTAACAAATATACTAACAATTGTGTGATTGCATAAGTTTGAAGAGTGCTCAACCAAAGATATATGCCCTTGGTGTAAGGCTCCCATAGTAGGGACAAAGCCAATACTGTTTTTATTAACTAACTTGTCGTAAGCTGCTTGCAACTCTGCGACACTTCTTGTAATAATCATAAAATATAAAAAATAACAATTTTTCGGGTGCAAACCTACGAAAAAAAATTGTTAATTATCTGATAAAACATAAGTAGTGGAAAGAAATTTTAGACACTACTTAAATTCTAAAAAACAACTATCTTTGCAAAAAAAATACAAGAATAATGAAATCAATTCTGGGAATAGGTAATGCCTTGACTGATATATTGGCTGTATTGCCTAATGATGAGCTATTGAAAACTTATAGAATTCCAAAAGGGAGTATGCAACATGTGGATGAAGCTACTGGAGATAAGATCTGGAAGAACCTGAAAAAGATGGGTGTTCAATATGTTCCCGGCGGGTCTGCTGCTAATACCATTACAGGTACTGCAATTTTTGGAATGCCAAGTGGTTTTATAGGAAAAGTGGGAGATGATGAGTTGGGATCGTTATTTAAAACTGGGCAAGAGGCACACGGGATTAAGCCAACGCTTTTGAAAGGGGATGCGGCAAGCGGAAGAGCGATGGTATTTATTACAGCTCCAAATGCAGAGCGTACATTTGCGGTGTATCTTGGGGCAGCAATTGAGCTTGTACCAGAAGATTTGAAGCCAGAGTATTTTAGAGGTTACGATTATTTCCATATAGAAGGATATTTGGTGCAGAACCAAAAGCTAGTGCGTAGAGCTGTGGAGCTTGCAAAAGAGGAAGGGCTTATAATATCTATAGATATGGCAAGCTACAATGTGGTGGAGAGCAACGAGGCATTTTTGCACGATATTATTGAAAACTATGTAGATATAGTATTTGCAAATGAGACAGAAGCAAAAGCGTTTACAGGAAAAGAGCCAAGAGAGGCAATAGATGAGATAGCGGGGATGTGTAAGATTGCAATAGTGAAGTTGGGGCCTGACGGATCAATGGTACAAAGTGGGGATGAATACTACAAAATTGACGCGTGGGATGCTGATACAATAGATGCAACTGGGGCTGGAGATATATATGCAGCAGGATTTTTATACGCTCATGCACACGGGATGCCGATAAAAGTTTGTGGAGAGGTGGGATCGATAATATCCTCAAAAGTGGTGGAGGTGATTGGCCCTAAAGTGGATGTTCCGAGATGGAAAGCTGCGAAGAAAGAGATTAGAACCCTTATGGGTATAGAAAAATAAACTAAACGAAACTTAAACATAACTATGAGACCTTCAAAAACTTTGGGGGTTCTTGGTGGGATGGGGCCCGCTGCTACTGCCGATTTCTTAAAAGTATTGGCAGAAAATGCACCGGCACATACAGACCAAGAACACCCTAGAATGATAGTGTATTCAAATACTATCACTCCCGATAGAACAACTTTCTTACTAGGAAAGGGACCTGATCCTACAAATGATATAAGAGATGGGCTTAACACTCTTATAGGCTGGGGAGCAGATATGCTTTGTGCTACCTGTAATACAGCTCACTACTTTATAGATATATATAGAGCAGAGAAAGAACTTCCAGTGAAGTTTGTGCATATCATAGAGGAGACAATCAAGCGCTCCAAAGAGCTATCGCCTGAAGGTGCCTGGCTTACAGCCACTCTAGGCACAATGCGCACAGGATTATATCAAAAATATGCTGCAAAATACGATTATCAATTCAGAATACCTTCAGAGCAGGATCAGATCGCAATCCACGATGTGACAGATATGGTGAAGGGGGGAGAAAACATACAAGCAGGGGAGAAATTTGGAGATATAGTGCGCCATTTATGGGAAATTGAAGAGCTCCCGGTTGTAGGAGCATGCACTGAAATTCCTATTGCATACCAAAATAGCGGCTTGCCTAAAGATAAAGGGATCTCTTGCTTAGAAGCATTAGCGCAAGGTTGTATCAGAGAATTATATAAACAATAGGGGGGTGAATATGAAAAATAAAAAATTAGCACTTCCTTGGCAAATACTTATTGGTATTGCACTTGGTGTTCTCTTTGGCCTATTCCTTTTTGATTATATCAAATATATAGAGTGGATGGGCACCTTATTTCTAAGGGCTCTTAAAATGATAATTATACCTTTGGTTTTCTCTTCGCTTATATTGGGTGTTGCCAGTATGGGTAAATCATCAGATTTAGGGAGGATTGCAGGTAAAACTCTATTATTCTATCTATGTACAACGGCAATAGCTATTGTTATTGGAGTTGTGTTGGTAAATTTATTTAAGCCAGGAGTGGGTGCTTCAATTCCTATTCAGGAACAGGCAACTGTAGTAGGAGGGGATACGGACTTTGTTAATTTACTTGTAAATATTGTACCTGCTAATATATTTGAAGATATGGCTAAAGGGAATTTATTACCTGTAATTTTCTTTGCAATAATTTTTGGTGTGTTTATAACCAAAAGTAGTGAAAAATCACGTGACGCTCTACTTTCTTTTTTTAATGCTGTGTTTGAAGTTGTAATGAAAATGACAATGTTTGTAATCAGCTTTGCACCTTATGGAATCTTTGCAATAGTAGCATCAATGATAGCCAAAGAGGCTGGTGATCTAGAGCGTCTTGGAAATATTCTTGGTAGTCTTGGCTTTTATACTCTTATAGTTTGGATAGGGTGTCTGATACAAGGGCTTGTTGTGCTCCCTTCGTGTGTGTATTTTTTAGGACATGAAAACCCTTGGCGGTTTATTCAAAAAATGTCCTCTCCTATACTTACCGCATTCTCAACTTGCTCATCCGGAGCCGCTCTCCCTATCGCAATGAGAGATATTGAGGAGAAATGCGGCGTCTCAAATAAAATAGCAGGCTTTGCATTACCACTTGGGGCAACAATAAATATGAATGGGACAGCTCTTTATGAGGGGGTAACAGTTTTATTTATAGCTCAGGTATATGGAGTGGATCTATCTATTGCGCAGCAATTCTTGGTATTAGGCACGGTGTTGTTAGCAGCAATAGGAACTGCTGGAATTCCAATGGCTGGATTAGTAATGTTGTCGGTAGTATTGACGGTCGTAGGGTTACCAATGGAAGGGGTAGGTCTTGTGCTTGCTGTTCAACAATTGTGTGATATGCCTCGTACAGCGGTAAACTCTTTTGGAGATCAATGTGCCGCTGTGGTCGTCGCAAAAAGCGAAGGGGAGAAACTAACGATTTAATCTCTTTTCTTAAGCGAGCCTATGATGGCTCGCTTTTTTTATGTGATTGATTTTGTCTATATCCTCATAGATGTGGTATGTTGGAGAGCCTATATAAATCGGATACTTTTGTAATATAAAAATTAAACAATTAATAAATAGAGTTATGAGAAGTATTACAACATTCGATTTACAGTATGCGCACAGATTTTATGGTTTTCAAGGTGAAGCACAATATCTACATGGCCATACAGGTGTATTAACTATTGAAGTTGAAGATAGTGTTAATAGTGGGGTAAATATGGTTTATCCTTGTAATGAGATCCAAAAGATTGCTTGGGATGTGTTAAAAAATTTCGACCACTCTCTAATACTTAGAGAAGATGATCCCCTACTTCCGGCAATTTTAGATGTGTATGAAAAGCAGGGGATAAGAAACGGACACCCTCTAAATACAATGAAAGGTGAGCCTTTTGAGATCTCTCTGGCTACAGCTTACCCCGATTCGAGATTGGTGGTAACAAAAGAGACAATGACTATTGAGGGGATGATAAAGATAGTGTATGAGCTACTGAAAGATAAGCTCAATATTGCAAAAATTACCTTTACCAGTGGTGTGAATGCGGGTTCTGCAGAGTTCAAAACGGAAAACCACATTGAGCGTTGTCCACTTTGCGGTGTATCGCTCACTCCCCACGGCTCATGTCCAAAATGCAGCTACAAAAAATAAATCATTCCACAAGGGCATATAAGTGTTTGCTTATATGCCTTTTTTTTTATTTCTTACATACGTAACGCTCCCTTTAGAATATAATTAATAGCTGTACACGTTTTTTATGGTGGAGGACGTGTTTTGTGTACAGGTGTAGGGTGCATGAGAGATAGGGGAGATAGCTGTACGCGATTTGTGCTGTGTAGTGTGGTTTTTGAGTACAGCTATAGGGGTTGGTGTTAGATGGTGGTGGAGCTGTACACGTTTCTTATCTTGGAGGCGTATTTTGTGTACAGGTGTAGGGTGCATGAGAGATATGGGGGATAGCTGTACGCGATTTGTGCTGTGTAGTTTGGTTTTTGAGTATAGCTATAGGGGTTGGTGTTAGATGGTGGGGGAGCTGTACACGGTTTTTATCTTGGAGGGCGTATTTTGTGTACAGGTATAGGGTGAATGAGAGATATGGGGGATAGCTGTACGCGATTTGTGCTGTTTAGTTTGGTTTTTGAGTATAGCTATAGGGGGTGGTGTTAGATGGTGGTGGAGCTGTACACGTTTTTTATTGTAGGGAGCGGGTTTTGTGTACAGGTGTAGGGTGCATGAGAGATATGGGGGATAGCTGTACGCGATT
>CAZYQA010000030.1:0-3586 GCA_964649555.1 uncultured Muribaculaceae bacterium | reverse complement strand
TGGTGGTGGAGCTGTACACGTTTTTTATTGTAGGGAGCGGGTTTTGTGTACAGGTATAATTTTAATTGCTGCTAAAGCTATATGCAAAATCAAAAGCCTTATAGTTTGTTGTGCTGTGTTGCTTGTAGTTCAACTATTAACTATGTGTCAAATATAAGAGATACCTACATAATTTTTTACTAAAATGGATTTTGATTAGTATGGATTATTTACTGCCATTCCCCTCTTTTTTTTGCATTCTGATTACTTTGAGTAAATTTGCTAGACTGATTAAAACTTTTTAACTGTATGAAGAAACTGTTATTATTACTATCCGGATTGCTCCTGCAAGTTGCTAGCTGGGGGCAGAGCGTAGAGCTTTTTAAGAAAAATTTAGAGGAACTCGCTTCGGAGCGAATAGGGGGGAGAGCTTATGATGGGGGAGACTCCTTAGCTGCGGCATTTATTGCAGAGAAATTCAGAGAAGCGGGGGCAGATGTGAGCTTTCAGAAAGTATCATTTCCAACCAATGAGATTGTGAAAGCATTTGTAAGTGTTGATGGCGTGGAGCTAAGGCCGGGAGTAGATTATATTATAAATCCTATATCAGGGAGTAAAAAGGGGAGCTATGAACTTTATTATTCAAAGGATTCTATATTGAAATTCAATGAGGTGATGAATATGTTTAAGAGTGATGGAGAGAGGATTGCTTATGTAAGAGATATGGGCTTTGCATCATATATGCTGATGATGGCTTTACCTAATCAGAAAGTGGATTTAGGAGCATTTATAATAGCCAATTCTAAAGAGCTTACTCGCAAATTGATGAGAGATGCAGGCATGGGTGATGGTGGATATATGAAAGATGTTTCTCCGCTTATGTATGGTAAATCTTTGATTGGGAAAAGATTAGATTTCCCATCTATCATGGTAGATAAAGATAGGTTTCCGGAAGATGCAAAAGAAATATCATTAGATATTGAGATGAAAAGTGACAGCTTATATAATAGCTCAAATGTAATAGGTGTTATTCCTGGAGCTGTAAACCCCGATTCTGTTTTTGTCTTCACGGCTCATTATGATCATCTTGGACGTATGGGAGATGTTTATTTTGCAGGGGCAAATGATAATGCCTCAGGCACATCTATGCTAATATCTCTTGCAGATTATTTTAGTAAACCGGAGAATAAGCCTGATAATACTTTAGTTTTTGTGGCCTTTACAGGGGAGGAGATGGGATTGTTGGGATCGCGAGAGTTTATAAGAAATCCTCCTGTGGATCTCTCAAAGATAAAGTACGTATTTAATTTTGATATGGTGGGAGATAGAGCTGATACACTTACGGTATATACAGATTCTTGTGCAATTAAAGGATTTAATTTGATAAAGGAGATTAATGATCAGCAGAGCTTATTCCCTGTTGTGGAATATAAGAAATATGAGCAGAATAGTGATCATTTTTATTTTTTACAGAACAGAGTGCCTGCCGTGTGTATTATTTTTGACAAAGGGGATAATTTTAATAATCTGCACACCCTGAATGATAGCATTGAGAATGTAGATTATGATAGCTTTCCTAAGCTGTTTGATATTGTGACTAAGTTTGTGAAAAAGTATTAGAAAAATTTTAATAGATTCTTTATATGATTATGTTTTTTTGTGCTGCTATGCTCTTTTTTAGCAGTTTAGGTTATTCGCAGGAGTGTAAAAAAGTAGTTTTTATGGGTGATTCCATAACTGAGCAGTGGGAGAAGTTACACCCCGATTTTTTTAAGGATAATGGGTTTGTGTGCAAGGGGATAAGTGGGCAAACAACTCCTCAGATGCTGGTTCGCTTTAGAAAAGATGTTGTGGAGCTAGGGGCATCTACCGTTGTGATTCTTGCCGGTACAAATGATATTGCCGGAAATACCGGGAAAACTACCCCAGAGGCAATTTTGCGCAATATTAAATCTATGTGTGATATAGCTAAAATGAATAATATCGATGTGGTGCTTTGCTCTGTTCTCCCAGCTAATAAATATTCTTGGACTGATGATGCAAACCCTGCTGTAGAGATTCCAATTTTGAATTCACTCATTAAGGAGTATGCAGATAGTAAGGGGATTTTGTATATTGATTATTTTACCCCTTTGGTGGATAATTCTCCAGAGAATAAGAATGGCCTTTTACCTGATCTTACCACCGATGGTGTACACTTAAACCCACAAGGTTATGATGCGTTGGAGGGGATATTTTGTAGTTTTAATTATTTTGAGTAATTTTACTCAGTGTATTGAGTAATTTTTTGCATTATGTATGAACGTCCTTATTTAGAGATTGTTAAATCTAGAGTTGAAGAGCCAAGAAAGTTTATTCAAGTTATTCTTGGACCAAGACAAGTGGGTAAAACCACAATGATTAATCAGATGCTGAAGCAGATCGAAATACCAAATTCGTATGAATCTGCTGATGCAATTGCTACTACTAATTCTTCTTGGCTTGTGCAGATATGGGAAGGGGTGAGGTTGAGAATGAAAGTGTCGGAGATAAGTGAGTATCTTTTAGTTATTGATGAGATACAGAAGATTGTGAATTGGAGCGAGATTGTAAAACAACAGTGGGATAGAGATACAAAGGATAATATTAATATAAAAGTGATTTTGCTTGGGTCTTCTCGTCTTTTATTACAAAAGGGTTTAACCGAATCTTTAGCTGGCCGTTTCGAAACTTTTTATCTTGGGCATTGGTCTTTCTTTGAAATGGAGGCTGCGTTTGGATGGAGTATTGAGCAGTATATTTATTTTGGAGGGTATCCGGGCTCTGTCTCTTTAATAAATGATGAGGAACGTTGGAAGAGTTATATAAATGATTCATTAATAGAGACAAGTATATCTAAGGATATTTTAATGCTTACAAGAGTTGATAAGCCTGCCCTTTTAAGAAGGTTGTTTGAGATTGGCTCTATTTATTCAGGACAAATCTTATCTTTTAGTAAGATTGTTGGACAATTACAGGATGCAGGGAATACTACAACTTTAGCAAATTATTTAAATCTGTTATCTGATTGTGGATTGCTGGGGGGATTGGAAAAGTATGCTGGAAGTTTAATAAGGAAGCGCTCGTCAAGTCCTAAGTTTCAAGTTTATAATAATGCTTTATTGACCTCTCAGAGTAATCAAAGTTTCTCTGACGCCGTTGTAGATTCAAAAACTTGGGGAAGGTTAGTTGAATCATCTATTGGAGCACATTTGCTTAATCATTCAATTTCTGAGCGATTTAATCTATATTACTGGCGTGATGGAAATGATGAAGTTGATTTTATAATTGAGAAAGGTGATAAAATTATTGGGCTTGAAGTTAAAAGTGGAGCAAAGTCAGATAATCTAGGGATGTCTGTATTTAATGAGAAATTTCATCCTAGTAAAGTATTGTTAGTGGGAACTGATGGAATTCCTTATGATGAATTTTTGAAGATTAATCCTAAAGAGTTATTTTAAATGTGTGTATAAGTTTTAGAAGATTTATAAAAGCCCGTTTAACTTTTTATTGTCAGACGGGCTCTTATTGCTTATTTACATTTTGATACTCTTAGTAAATAATTGTATCAAAATGTAAATTTGTATTT
>CAZYQA010000029.1:0-13465 GCA_964649555.1 uncultured Muribaculaceae bacterium | reverse complement strand
GGCAATACAGATAAATGCAATAATACCGACAAAATCATAGCATTTCTACGCCCCATAAAAGAGGGTACAGAGTGTAGTTTATTATCTCTATCAAACTCCTCATCAGCCAAAGAATACAATATATCAAAACCACTCACCCATAATAAAACAATTATACTTAATAATATCATTGGGAGTGTAATAGTGCCAGTAACCGCAATAAAAGCAGCAGAAGGGGCAATCCCTAAAGCTAAACCTAAAACAAAATGGCATATTGAAGATATACGCTTCATAAAACTATATCCAAGTAATACTGCCAATGCCGGGAAAGACAAAACACCAGTTAAAACATTGATATAAAAGGCTGTCAATATAAATATTAAGGAATTTATAATAACAAACACCAAAACATTGTAGGCTTTTAACTTCCCTGCCGGAATCTCTCTGATAGCAGTCCTGGGGTTAAGCGCATCAATATCTCTATCTAAATACCTATTAAAACCCATAGCGGCATTTCTAGCAGACACCATACAAATCAGTATGGATGGTAAAAGCCACCAATTCAGAAACTCGGTTTGCTTTAAACCGTAAAAAAAACCTATCATAGCAAAAGGCATCGCAAAAATTGTATGCGAGAATTTTACTAATGATAGGTATTTGTTTAATGATTTTATCATTCTATCTCAATGCTGCTCCAAACTTCTCACTAAATGTTTTAAGAAGCTTCTCCATTACCACCTCAACACTCTTATCATTAAGAGTCTTATCCATATCTTGCAAAGTAAAACTGATAGCATATTGTTTTTTCCCTTGCGGAATCTTATCCCCCTTGTAAACATCAAATAAAATTACATTCTTAAGCAATTTCTTCTCAGTTGCAAAAGCAGATTTTCTAAGCTCGGCAAAAGATACATTTTCATCTAATAAAATTGCCAAATCACGTTTCACCTCAGGATATTTAGGCAATTCTTTGTATTGAATTTTATTCTTCTTAACAGCTTTTAAAACTGTATTCCAAGAGATCTCAGCTGCAAAAACTGGTTGCTTAATACCAAACTCTTTTAATAAAGTATTGCTAACGGTGCCTAATACAGCTATTTGTTTACCACCTGCAACTTTATAAACCAAGCCCTCTGCATACATATCGCTAGGAGCTACAGAGTACTCTAAGTCTGCAAGCTCAACCCCAAATCTCTTTAAGAAAAGCTCAACATATCCCTTTAAGGTAAAGAAATTACCACCTAAAGTTTTATTCCTCCAAGACTGATAACCATTCCCGGTAATAAAGAAAGAGAATTTTGGCTCTTCCGAGTAAGCTTTTAATTTATCTTCACCCTCTTTAATCTCTAATGAAGGATTAAAGCTATACACATTACCAAACTCAAACAGTTTAAGATCTTGCGATTGTCTGTTAATATTATAAGCTACAACCTCCAAACCGCTAAACATCAGCGATTGCCTCATACAGTTTAGATCTTGGCTAAGAGGATTCATAATCATAACACAATCAGCTTCTGGATAAGTCTCCAATTTAGAATAATATGAGCTCTTAGTTAAAGAGTTATTCATCATCTCCATAAAGCCGTTAGAAGCCATAAAATCAGACGCAAGCTCTTTTACCCTTTCAGGATCTGGTTTCAAAGTGGTATTTACAGAAGCTTTCATATAATCGGGTAATTCGATATTGTTATATCCATAGATTCTTAAAATATCCTCTACAATATCACACTCACGATAAACATCAACTCTATAAGTAGGAACTTTAACAACACATCCCACTTCATCCTCACTTACAAATTCCATATCTAAATAGGTAAGAATGGCCTTAATCACATCTTTTCCTATTCTCTTTCCTATAAAGTTTTCTATTCTGCTGTAATTAAGCTCAACTATTTTTTTCTCAATAGGAGTGCTAATAATATCTACAACAGGAGCACAGATCTCTCCACCAGCTAGTTCTTTTATTAAAAGAGCTGCTCTTTCCATAGCATAAATAGTTATAGAAGGGTCTGCACCTCTTTCAAATCTGAATGAAGAATCGGTTTTAAGATTATGTCTTTTAGATGTTTTCCTTACGGTAACAGGATTAAAATATGCACTCTCTAAGAAGATATTTGTAGTACCTTCCGTAACACCGCTATCCAATCCACCAAATACACCTGCAATACACATTGGCTCTTTTGTATTACAAATCATCAAATCTTTATCAGAAAGTTTTCTCTCAACGCCATCTAAAGTTGTAAAAGGAGTACCCTCATTGCAATACTTTACAATCACCTCTCCACCTACAATTTTATCTGCATCAAAAGCATGTAAAGGCTGGCCAATCTCCATTAATATGAAGTTTGTGATATCCACAATATTATTAATCGGGCGTAAGCCAATAGTAGAAAGTTTTGATTTAAGCCACTCAGGTGACTCTTCCACTTTAACACCTCTGATTGTGATACCGCTATATCTTGGAGCACCCTCTTTAGCCTCAACATTCACTTTAATTGAGTTACCATTATCATTAAGCAACGAATCAAACTCTGAAACTGAAGGCAAAGTAAGCTCCCCACCAATATTATTTAATCTTAAATAAGCGCTCAAATCTCTTGCTACTCCTATAAAAGAAGCAGCATCAACTCTGTTTGGAGTTAATCCTATTTCAAAAACAGTATCAGTCTTAAGATTTAAGAAATCCTTAGCAGCAGTACCTACAACCGCATCATCATTAAGCACCATAATACCATCATGCCCTTTACCTAAGCCCAATTCATCCTCAGCACACAACATACCAAAAGACTCAACACCTCTAATCTTAGATTTTTTAATCTTTATCTCGGTACCATCGCTAAAAGTTAATTTAGAATTTAATGTTGCAAGCATAACTTTTTGCCCTTTTGCAACATTTGGCGCTCCACAAACAATTTGTAGAAGCTCGCCACTTCCATCATTCACCTTAGTTACATGCAGATGGTCCGAATTAGGGTGAGCTTCACACTCCACTACTTCTGCAACAATCACACCTGCCAATCCTCCGGGAATCTCCTCTACTTGCTCATAATGTTCAACTTCTAAGCCCAAATCTGTTAATACTTCGGCTACTTGATCTGGATTAAGGTTAAATTTAACGTACTCTTTTAACCAGTTATAAGAGATATTCATATTCTAAATTATTAATTATCAAACAATGATGCGACAAAATCTTTTTTATCAAAAACTTGCAAATCCTCAATTTTCTCCCCTACTCCAATAAATTTCACAGGAATTTGAAATTGATCTGCAATTCCGATAACAACTCCACCCTTAGCTGTACCATCCAATTTGGTAACAGCCAACGCAGTAACATCGGTCGCTTTAGTAAACTCTTTTGCTTGTTGGTAAGCATTCTGCCCTGTAGAGCCATCCAGTACAAGCAAAACCTCATGCGGAGCATCAGGAATCACCTTCTTCATTACATTTCTGATTTTAGTTAACTCATTCATAAGATTAACTTTATTATGTAATCTACCTGCAGTATCTATTAAAACTACATCAGCATCTTGCGAAACTGCAGATTTCAAGGTATCAAACGCAACAGAGGCGGGATCCGCTCCCATTCCTTGTTTTACAATAGGAACACCTGCCCTTTCACTCCATATCACCAGTTGATCAACAGCGGCAGCTCTAAACGTATCAGCAGCACCCAAAACAACTTTCTTTCCACTATTCTTTAATCTTAAAGCCAATTTACCTATCGTAGTAGTTTTTCCCACGCCATTTACTCCAACTACCATAATCACATAGGGCTTTTTAGAGAAATCAAAAGGGTAATCTTTTGAAGCCGATTTGCCTTGCTCATCATCCACATTCAGCAAATCCCCAATCTCTTCTCTTAAAATAGAATATAATTCATCTGTTCCTACAAACTTATCTCTAGCAACTCTCTCTTCTAAATTATCAATTATTTTGAGAGTGGTATCCACACCTATATCAGACGCAATAAGCGCCTCCTCAATCCCATCTAAAACTTCATCATCAACTTTAGACTTCCCAACAATCGCTCTGGATAATTTATCAAAAATACCTGTTTTGGTTTTTTTCAATCCTTCATCAAGAGACTCTTTTTCCTCTTTTGATTTTTTACCAAATAAGCCAAAAAATGCCATAATTTTTACATATTAAATATAACTCGCAAATATAACTATTAAATACCGATAAAAAAAGCAAATATTCCTAAGAAAAGAATAAGAGGTTGCAAAGCAAGTAACCTTGCTAAACAACCTCCTGACCTAATTATTCGAAAATAATTCAGTCCTTTATAAAAAAAATGGGTGGAACAATTAACCTAAATCTATCTATTTTTAACGTATTTATCTAGCCATCTCCAAGTCTCATAAGCTTGGTGCAATATGGATTCTTTTGCTACATATCCATGGCTCTCATAAGGGAGCAAAACAAGTCTTGCAATTTTACCATTACCTTTCAATGCTGTATATAATCTTTCACTTTGCATAGTAAATGTACCTGTATTATTATCTGCCATACCATGAATAAGTAATATAGGAGTATTAATTTTATCAGCTTTCATAAAAGGTGACATCTCTAAATACACCTCTGGAACATCCCATATAGTTCTAGTTTCGTTTTGGAAACCGAATGGAGTAAGAGTTCTGTTATAAGCACCGCTTCTTGCAATACCTGCAGCAAATAAATCACAATTTGCTAATAAATTTGCTGTCATAAATCCACCATAAGAGTGCCCAGAAACAGCAATTCTGTTTTTATCTGCAACTCCCATAGAGACAACTTTATCCACAGCAGCTTTTGCATTATCTACCAATTGCTCAATATATGTATCATTAGGCTCAACACCCTCTTCTCCAATAATTGGGAAAGATGCATTATTAAGCACAGCATATCCGTCTGCTACAAAAAGCACAGGAGAAGTTCTTGAGTATCTTATAAATTGATTAGCAGCATCACTTCTTTGTCCTGCATTATCTTTGCTCTTAAATTCAGCTGGATAAGCCCAAATAATCAATGGTAGCGGAGCATCCCCTTTTTTATACCCTGCAGGTAAATATAATGTACCGCTCAATTTCACTCCATCTTTTCTGGTATATTCCACAACCTCTTTTGTTACACCTTTCATTTCAGGGAAAGGGTCAGAGAAATCTGTCAATTGCACAGAAGTCTTTTTAGCAAAATTCACTAAATAGTAATTTGGCGCAATTGTCTCAGATTCTTTTTGGATCACCATAGTACCTTTAGCTAAATTGATAAAATCAATCGGCTTCTCATAATAAGGATCAGCACTTTTCCAAGCAATATTCCATTTATTACCTTTGAAGAAATATTGAGCAATATAAGGGTAAGCACCTTTTGCAGAGTAACCATTACTATTAAACCAAATAGATTTATAATTATCAGCTGTATAAGCTACATCACGTCCAAAACTATTTAGAGATGTAACAATCCTCCCCCTATCATTATACAAATCCTCTTTGTGAACATTATAAATTTCACTTAAAATTTTATTTGCCGCAGGGGAGATATGAACACACACTTTTGTTCTTGTGGGATAATCATACATATTCACAAATGCATTATCATTATTACCCCAAGTAACACTCTCAAATCTATATTTAGTTTTGCAGATTGAATAAGAATTACCAGCTGGGATATCCATACATTTCACCTCATCTCTATACTCTGCAGGCTTCAAACCATTTCCTCCATCAAGAGGATCAACCCAATAAACAGTTGAAGGCATATCTGCTCTCCATGCAAAATTTCTTGAGAAAGGAACTGTTGAATTTCTATCTAAATTATCAGATTCAACCAATGCTTTATCTTGTAGAATTTTCTCAAAATTGCTTTGTGTAGCAATAATTTTAGTTACTGAAGGGAAATTTCTATAAGGTACAAAATATGAATAAGGAGCTTTAGTATACGATAGCATTAAATATTGCCCATCAGGAGAATAACCAAAAGAGGTATAAATCTGAGGAGATTCAACTTTTTCAGATGCTTTTGTATTGACATCTATTTTCATCAATTGAGAAGTGGCATAATTCTCAAATGTAATCTCACTCGCTTTATCTGTAAGCAAATCTTGATAAGTTCTTGCAGGCTTCTTAACCGCTGCTTCACTTGACTGAACAACAGGCAAAATAATTGGCTTACCCCCATTAGATACACTCTTGGCAGCAGTAACAAATGGAGCTAAAATAAAATTACCACAAGGTGACCATTTATACATTCTTGTTCCGAAAAACAAGTTTAATTTATCAGATGATAATTGTGATGCTTTAAGATTATCAACATCAACTATCCATAATCTTACACCATCATTCGATTCCACTAGGGCAGCAAGCTTATTTGAATTAGGTGACCATGATACATCTAAAATACTTGCATTTGCAGGGAAGCCTGAAACACTACCTTGCATAAATTTATTACCGGGCATATTTTCTATCGCAATGCTTGTAATCTTGCTTTTCACCTTAGGAGCATAAATATCAGGAAGGACTCTAACTCCGGCAAGCCTGAGTTCCTCTTTTGATTGCTCATAAATATCAGGTATATCAGTATACTCTAAAATTACAAATCTCTTGCTATCTGGGCTAACTCTTAATAAAGGGGTAGCCGGAGCTAATATAAGATTCTCTATAACTTTAGGTGGAGATTGATAATTTGGATCCCCCTGCTGTGCATATATCAAATTACCTGCACCACAGCTCAAAACCAAAGCAACTGTTAGGATTTTTTTTAATAAAGTCTTCATATTATTTTAATTTAAAGTTTTTATCGCATGCAATATCATTAATTGAAAGAAATAATAATTTTGCCACATCCTCCATAATTCTAGGAGTCATCGTCTCAATTCTATCTTCAGGCACATGATAATATGTTCTTCCCAATTTGTCCCTCACTCCTACGGAAAATGCAGGAACACCATTGAAGTTAAATATTTCACCATCTGTATACATTCTACCTTTTGCAGGCTCATATATAGAAGTATATAAAATTCTATTAAGTTTTGCAGAACTATTATTTACAAATATAGCTTTTAACTTTGGAAAAGATTCTGCTCCGCTCACTCTTAATGAATTTCCATTCCCAACCATATCCAGATTAAACATACACAATGTTTTATCTAAAGCAAATAATGGATTCTTTACATAAAATTTAGATCCTATCATACCCGGCTCCTCTGCGCCAAAAAGTATAAATACTATTGGTCTTAGAGGTTTTATACCACTTTGAGCTAATGCCTTAGCTAATGACATTACAATTGCAGAACCCGACGCATTATCCAATGCTCCCGGAAATACCACTCCCGGCGCACCTAAATGATCTAAATGAGCTCCCACAATTATCGGTGAATCTTGTAGCTTAGGATCACTCCCTGCAATATATCCTATCACATTTTGAGTCTGGCTCAAAGGAGCATGATCGCTAGCAAACTCCATCTCAATCTGAGCATTATTAATTGCCATAGAAGCAGGCTTGCCGGTAGCTAAGATTTTACTTCTGAGGCTACCAATAGTTTCATTGTTTTGAGAAAGTAATACATTTGCCACATTATCGGAAATATGAGCATATATAAAATCATTATGGTGAATTATACCCGGATGAGGTGATTTTACTAAAATCAAAACCCCTTTTGCTCCATGCTTATATGCATTCTCAACTTTTGAAACGGTACTAGAGTATTTCTCAAACCAATCATTGTACTGCTTATCAGATTTATTTACCGGAACACCGGCATCAATAAGAGCAACCTTACCTTTTACATCAATCCCTGCATAGTCATCATAATTGAATTCAGGTGCTGAAATACTATATCCGGCATAAACAACATCCCCTTTATAATACCCACTTGCAGTATGAATACCCGGATAATAATCCCTATCAACATCAAAAGAGTAATGCTTATCAGGAGTGGAAAGGTTAAGTTTTCCAATACCTTTTACATTAGTATATTGAATGGGGAAATTTTGGAAATAATATCCATTATCACCACCCGGTAAAAGCCCCCAAGAAGAGAATAGATTTGCCGCCCATTGAGCACACTGAGTATATTCAGGTGAGCCGGCTAGTCTCCCTTTCAAATCATCACCACTCATATAATCCACGAAATCATATATTTCATTTGCATTAATAGAGTGATATGCTAGCTCAATTTGATTATAATGCTCTCTTGAAACCTTATCTTGCCCCAAGAGTAAATTGGTTGCCGCCATAAAAACGGCAACCAAAATAATAACCCTAATATTCATTATTAATAACCCGGATTTTGTTGAGCATCTCTATCGGCAAGTGGCAATAAAACCAATTCAGATTCTGAGAAAGGCATAATTGCTTGATAAAAATCAAATTTTATAATACCCTCAGATAAGTTATCAGAGTGCTTTTTCTCATCTTTCTCCTCAGGAGTTCTATAACGTACTATCTCTTTTTGGTTTCTCCACATATCCCATGCACGATGCCCCTCACCAAATAATTCAATAGCTCTCTCATATAAAATATCATCAATACTTATATTGGTATCATATTTTCTTGGATCTTTTGTAGATCTTTTTTCTCTTAAATCGCTAAGATATTTACCAGCCGACGGATCACCAATTTTCATTGCGGATTCTGCTGCAATCAAATAAATTTCGCTCAAACGGATTACTTTAGGATTGTTAATCTTAACATCGCCATCTTTACCTGGGTATTTTCCTGATATATAATAGCATTTATCTTTTGATGAATACACCCATAAATTAAACCTTACATCATCCGGATCTGCATCCTTCATTTGAATAAAATCAGCAGTAGGGACAACTGTTTTATAACCCTTCTCAGAACAAATCCATCCTAAAGAGGTATATCCGCTATTATCTGTGATAGAAGTAGCTAATTCAAAAAGAGATTCAGAAGTATATTCATTTTTCCATGCTTCTACATATTTATTTCTATCATACAAAGATGCTCCACTATTTGCAATCACATCCTTAGCACACTCCAAAGCCTCTTTATTTAGCTCCATATATAAATAAACCTTTGCCAAAAGAGCTTTTGCACCCCATTGATTCAAGAAACCGTTTCTTTTTGCCGTTGGCAAAGATGGAATAGCCTCCTCAAACTCTTTCTTTATGAAATTATAAACCTCAGCTACAGTATTTCTATAAAATGGTGCTCTTAAGTCAGTTATCGGATTATTTGCGATATAAATACCTAAGGCATCTTTCTTAATACCACCTTTCCCTAAGTTTGAATATAAAGGGCCATATATTCTTACTAAATCAAAATGCATTAATGCTCTCAAAGCTCTCAATTCAGCAATATATGCTTGCTTCTCTTTTGAGTCTGCCAAAGGCTTTGCTTTATCTAAAATGATATTAATATCATGTATTCCCAAATATATCAATCTGAAAATAGATAGCTGTGAACGCACCTTGCTATTATTATATTCATAATATTGTTTAAGATGCTTACTACCCCAGGTTGGCTCCATTACCAATTCAGCCATAAGTTCTGGAATAAATTGATATTCACCTTGATAATAAGTACCACTAGATAGAGATTCATAAACTCCGTTTGTCGCAATTTTCAAATCGTTAAGATTTTTAATCAGGTTATCTGCTCCTGCACTTGTTGATGGAGAGACATTAAGGAAATCATTACCACATGATGTTAAAAGTACAATTCCCAATATATATAGTAAAATTCTTTTCATTGTATCTGTTGTTTTTTAGAATTGAACATTAATACCAAGTCTGAAAGATTTGATAGCAGGATATCTTGAGCCTGCATTTGTACTACCTGTATAGCTAGCCTCAGGATTAATATCTTTATGCTTATAGAACGTTAGCAAATCTGTTCCGTTAAAGTAAACTTTAGCATTTTTGATTCCCATTCTATTAACAAAATTTGCAGGTAGATTATAAGCAACCATCACATTTTTAAGTCTTAAATGATCTGTTGAAATTATATATCTATCAGAAATTGTTGTAGGAGAATAAGGATTATTATATATTACCATTGGATTAGATGTTTTATCACCCGGCTTTTGCCAATAATCAGAAGCTGCTCTTACAGTAGGGTTATATGTACCAATATAATATCCATCTGCAGTATTTCTATCCAATGAGTGATACATATTACCACCAAGAGTAAATGTAAATAAGAACGAAACATCAAAACCATAGAAAGATAATCTATTTGAAATACCACCATAGAACGAAGGATAAGCCTTCTTAAGAATTATATTATTTGCCTCATTAACATTAGAAGTTACAGAACCATCCTTGATAGGTGTTTTTCCATCTTCAGCATATTTATTCACATACCATTGCGGCATACCTGTTTCAGGATTTACACCTGCCCACTCACGGCCATAGAAAGAATAAAGGTGCTCACCTTGTCTGAAAATTCTTGGAGAGCTGATTATATCACTTTTCAAATCTTTAACAGTTGCTCTCATCCAAGACAAGTTAAGATCGGTACTCCATGTAATATTTTTCTTCACTAAGTTTTTACTTGTCAAAGTTAAATCAACACCATGATTCTGTAATTTACCTTCATTTACTAGTATAGATCCAAAACCGGTATTGTGAGAAACCGGAGCATTGTTCAATAGATTATCTGTTATCTTATTAAAATACTCAAGATTACCACTTAATCTATAATTCAAAACTGCAAAGTCAACACCTATATTCCAAGTATAAGAGTGCTCCCATGTTAAAGATGGGTTACCAATATTAGATAAGAAAAATACAGGATTATCATAATATTTATTTGTTAAAGAGAATAAAGCTTGAGACTCATAATAGCCACTAGGTAAGTTACCTGTAGTACCATACGATGCTTTCATTCTTAAATTATTAAGCCATTTTGTACTCTTCATAAAGCTCTCTCTGGTAATATCCCACGCCCCTGAGAAAGCATAGAAATTACCCCATCTTTCATCCTGAGCCAAACGTGAAGAACCATCATTCCTATAACTGGCAGAGAAGAAATATCTATCATTATAGTTATAGTCGCCTTTTACAAAATAAGATACCAATCTATCATCAGAATATGAGCCATAAACACCTGTTGCTTTAGCAGCATTCGATAATTCTAAATAATCATCAGAAATAAATCCTTTACCTTCTGCGCCAATTAGTTTAGCATTATATTTTTTTGCCTCGAAACCACCTAAGAAGTTTACAGTATGTTTTCCAAAGCTCTTATTGAATGTCAAAGTATTAGAAGTAGTCAAATCCATCATTTTTGTAAAGTATTCATCTACTACCCCTTTCTCATTTCTTCCATCATGGCTATCAGTACCATTGATAGCAGACTCAACAAGATTTATATAATCTAAGCCATTAACCGATCTGAAAGAGAGCCATTTTGTAAAATCTACAGCAAGAGTAATATTTGTAATACTTCTGAAGTTTTGCGATTTTTTCACTTGCTCTTGCACATTTTTCACATAGTTAGGGATTTTAGTAGAGAATCCCGGATACTTATTAAACTCTCCATCCTCATAATAAACAGGGGCAGTAGGATTAAGATTTTTCACGCCCCAGATAGGATTTGAATAGTACCCACCTGAAGATGTACCTGATTGATCAGTATATGATATAGACTCATTTATCGAAAACTTAAAATATTTTGAAACTTTATTGTCTATATTAATTTTACCAGTAAAACGCTCAAAGCTACTCGAAGGTAATAAACCTACCTGATTGAAATAACCCAAAGAAGAGAAAAATCTTAATTGATCATTACCTCCTCTTGCCGAAACATTCACCTTATCCTCATGCCCTGCTTTAAAAAGCTCTTTAGCCCAATCGGTATTTCTGGCTTGAGATAAATATTTGCTCATATCAGCATTGTTATAATTAAAATTTCCATCAAGCTTATCATCAGGATGAATGATTTTAGCTCTGCTATTTAGGTTTTTATAAGCATAGTTTGTTGCCTCTTCTATTAACGAGACATTTCCTTCAGTATAGTTAGGTTGGCCGGGAAGAGCCTTTCTGTCATATAAGTATCTATTTTTTAATCCCTCAATCGAATATTCGGTATATTCTCTACCATTTAAGTGTAAGCCGTAAAGTTCATGGGGCATTGCAGTATTTGTAAAACCATGCTCATAATCTACATTAAAAATTGTTTTACCTGCTTTTCCCTGTTTTGTTGTAATAATAATAACACCATTTGCAGCTCTGGAACCATATAGAGATGTAGCTGCAGCATCTTTAAGAACTGTCATCGATTCAATATCATTAGGATTTATCGATGTCATAACATTTGAAGAGATTACTTGCGATTTATCACCTGTAACCATTGGAACACCGTCAATAACATACAACGGTTCAATGTTTCCATTGATAGAACCGATACCTCTGATTTGTACTGTTGCTTTAGCACCGGGCTGTCCATCAGTTTGAGTAACACGCACACCGGCAACATACCCTTGTAAAGCCTTCTCAGCAGATAAAGGTGCAGCCTCTTTCATAATTTGCTCCCCTTTCACCACTTGAGCAGAACCTGTATAAGACTCCTTTTTCACAACACCATAAGCAACAACCATCACCTCTTCAATCTGCTCCATCTCATCCTCCATAATTACATTTAGCTTAGATTTATTGCCAACTAGAATATCTTGTGGCTTCATACCGATATAAGTAAAAGAAAGTATAGCTGTTGAAGGATCATCCACTTCAATACTATACTTTCCATTTATATCACTATAATCCCCTTTGGTTGTACCTTTAATAAAAATAGCAACTCCCGGAAGAGGCTCTTTATTAATATCGGTAATCACACCTGTGACATTTAATTTTGTAGGTGTACCGGTGCTACTATTAGATGATTGTTTATTATCTTTTGAAATAATTACAACATCATTTGAGACCTCATACTTTAGCCCCGTACCTGATAGAACATCGTTCAACACCTCTGTAAGAGGCTTATTTTTAACATTTAAGGTAACATTTTTGTAATTAGCAATATCATCATTGCTATATACAAATTCAATTTTTGTAAGCTCCTTAAGCTTCCATAAAACCTGCTCTATTGATGCGTCTTGCATCTTTAGAGTAACTTTCTCATTTTCCACATTTATGAAGGATTGCAAAGAAAGTGTAACTAGGGCAATTAAAAATAGTCTTATTGCATGCCCAATCCATTTTTTTTTCATAAGTTTGTAAAGTTTTTTAACATTGGTTTCAAGGCGGTTGTAATGCTCCACCATTACGCCGCCTTATTAATTATATGAAGTAGTTTTTTAGTGTTTACTTTTTTGCTTTTATATAATAACAACAACCCCTCTTTTCAATATCAACCTTATTTATTTTTTCAATCATATTAATAATCGTATCAACATTTTTACCCTTCTCAATATTTGCTGATAATCTTATATTTTCCGACTCCTGATCCTCAAATTCATATCTTATATTATACCATCTCTTCAGATCTCTCATTATATCCCTAAGGTTATTATTCTTATACACAAATAAACTATTTGTCA
>CAZYQA010000028.1:0-13509 GCA_964649555.1 uncultured Muribaculaceae bacterium | reverse complement strand
ATCTTCCTTTGTCTAATTTTTAAGGGATTAGAAAAATATAATATCTCCGAAAATATCATAAATATAAAAGGATATATGGGTCCTACATTTGGAAAGTATAATAGATTTTTGATTGGTTTTGAATCAAATACCGTTGCTTATTCCAAATTTATAAATAAATATATAGGACTATTTTCTGTAACACCCCAATACAAATTCGACAAAGGAAGATTCATCCTAGAGGTAGGTGCAAATATATCATTTGCTTATAGTGATTTAGATAAAAGTAACTATTATCACAATTCTGTGATGCCAAGCATTAACTTCTCACTAGAGCTTGCAAAAGATTATCTCTGGTTCTACGCATCTGCAGTAGGAAATAATAAGATAAACGATTATTATTCTATGTTAGAAAAAAACAGATGGGTATTACCCTCATCAGATATGAAAACATCATCAACTCCATTTGTAATATCTGGAGGGCTAAGGGGTAAATCTACAGATAAGTTCTCTTACAATTTATTTTTAGGATACCAGAGGAATAGCGGTATGTTACAGTTCGTTACAGATATAAATGGAAAATACTTTACACCGGCATACTCATCCAATAATCAATTTTTTGTAGGAGCTCAAGCAAACGTGCAAACTAGGAGTTTCCATGCAGGTGCAGAAATTCAATACAATTCCTACTCCAATGGTAAAAATGCTATCAATATACCAGACGGATATAAACCTTTTGGATATTCTCCGATTGAAGGAAAAATATATGCTGGCTACAATTATATTCAAAGGATGTATATAGATTTGAATCTACGATTCAATAATAGTAGCGATCAACTTATAATGTCCGGAAATTCAGGGAATAATTTCATCACTAAATTATCCGGATATGCAAACTTATCATTAGCATTAAAATATAGGCTAAACAACAATATAATGTTATTTATCGAGGGCGAAAATTTATTAAATGAAAGAATACAGTATCAGCCCTTTTATTTAAATTACGGCATAGGAATCATAGGTGGAATAACCCTTAAGTTATAATTGTTTTTATTCTAATTTTTTGTTACTTTTGCACGTTAAAAATAATTCAAAAGCATGAGCGAAATAGAGAAAGAAATTGTTTCGGACAATGGCGGCTACTCAGCCGATAGTATCCAAGTTCTTGAAGGTTTAGAGGCAGTAAGAAAACGTCCTTCGATGTATATCGGCGATGTTGGAGTAAGAGGACTTCACCACTTAGTATATGAAGTTGTAGATAACTCAATAGATGAGGCTTTAGCGGGCTGGTGTACTGATATTGATGTTATTATAAATAAAGATAATTCAATTACCGTAAAAGATAATGGACGTGGTATCCCTACCGGAATCCACGAGAAAGAGGGAAGAAGTGCACTAGAGGTAGTTCTTACCGTACTTCATGCCGGTGGTAAATTCAGCAAAGATAGTTACAAGGTTTCAGGAGGTCTGCACGGAGTGGGTGTTTCTTGTGTAAATGCACTTTCAACTCACTTAACTGTAGAGGTTCGCAGAGAGGGAAAAATCTTTATGCAAGAGTTCCAAAGAGGTACTCCTATGTATCCGGTAAAAGTGATCGGAGAGAGTAACGAAACAGGAACTACCGTTACATTTAAGCCGGATCCGGAAATCTTTAACCAGACTACAGAATATAATTACGATATTCTTTCGGCACGTTTAAGAGAGCTTGCATACCTGAATAAAGGTGTAAGATTAAATATCACAGATACTCGTGAGGTTGATATCAATGAAGATGGAGTAACTGTAGAGGTTCAAAAAAGCGAAACTTTCTATTCAGAGAAAGGTTTGATGGAGTTTGTACAATATCTTGATGGTACGAGAGAGAAATTAACAGAATCCCCTATTTACTTAGAGACAGATAAGCAAGGTATTCCGGTAGAGATTGCAATGCAATACAATACAGGATTCTCTGAAAACTTACACTCTTATGTAAATAACATTAATACAATAGAGGGTGGTACTCACCTTAGTGGTTTTAGAAGAGGTCTTACCACAACTCTTAAAAACTACGCAGAGAAAAACGGAATGCTTGCAAAACTTAAATTTGAGATAGATGCAGCCGATTTCCGTGAAGGTTTAACAGCCGTTATCTCTGTGAAAGTTGCAGAGCCTCAATTTGAGGGGCAAACAAAAACCAAATTAGGTAATAGTGAGGTAACCTCTGCGGTGAGCCAAGCTACAAGTGCAGCACTAGAGAATTACCTGGAGGAGAATCCAAAAGATGCAAAATCTATCGTAGATAAGGTGATCTTGGCGGCTACAGCTCGTCACGCAGCACGTAAAGCCAGAGACTTGGTTCAAAGAAAAACTGTTATGTCGGGTGCAGGTTTACCCGGTAAATTAGCAGACTGCTCTGAAAGAGATCCATCAAGATGCGAATTATACCTAGTGGAGGGAGATTCAGCAGGTGGTACTGCTAAGAGCGGTAGAGATAGAAACTTCCAAGCTATTCTTCCTTTAAGAGGTAAGATTTTAAACGTAGAGAAAGCGATGGATCACAAAGTTTTTGAAAGCGAACAAATCAGAAATATATATACGGCGTTAGGAGTTACAGTTGGAACTGAGGAGGATAGCAAAGCTCTTAACTTAACAAAATTGCGTTATCACAAAGTAATAATAATGACCGATGCCGATGTGGACGGAAGCCACATTACCACACTTATTCTTACTTTCTTCTTCAGACATATGCAAGATCTGATTAAAAACGGATATGTATATTGTGCTACCCCACCTCTTTATTTAGTGAAAAAGGGAAAAACTGAAAAGTATTGCTGGACAGAAGAGGAGCGTAAAGAGATTGTAACAGAGCTTACAGGTGGTACGGAAAAAGGTGTTCACATCCAACGATACAAAGGTTTGGGAGAGATGAACGCAGAGCAATTATGGGACACTACAATGTCTCCTCAAAACCGTATTTTAAGGCAAGTTACAATTGAAAATGCAGCTGAAGCAGATAGAATATTCTCAATGTTAATGGGAGATGATGTTCCACCAAGAAGAGAGTTTATTGAGCAACACGCTAAATATGCTAATATTGACGCATAATTTTTAATCAAGTAGCACCAGAGCATGAAAAGACAGTATCTTTTTTTAATATTAATGATTTGCATTAGCTTATCGGCTAATGCATTTCCTAAAGGAATATTTAAATTCAAGAAGAAAACAACACCGATCAAACATGAGCTATTCTCTGTGAGTGTTATTGACTACTTTACACCCACATACTCTATAGAAGATCTGTTTTTTACAATGCCTACAGATGTACCTGCCATTGATGAGAATCTGATGTTTAGTGATTTTTCAGAATTACCTGAGGAATATGATGTATGGAGCAATACCGCAATTAACCCATACAACAAATCATTAGTAAATATGGGAGATACGGTAAAGATTGATATAAGCGGCTACCAGCCACCCTGTACCGGAAGAGTAACATCAGACTGGGGATTCAGAAAATGGCGATATCATTACGGTATTGATCTGAAAGTTTATAGAGGAGATACTGTAAAGTGTGCATTTGATGGAACTGTACGTATAACAAGGAGAGAGAGAGGGTATGGCTATTTTGTTGTAGTAAGACATAACAATGGTTTAGAAACATTATATGGGCATCTTGATAAAATTCTTGTAAAGAATGATCAGGAGATAAAAGCAGGTGAACCATTAGGTATGGGTGGAAATACCGGGAGATCTACCGGATATCATTTACATTTAGAATTTAGATATCTGGGAAATCCTATTAATCCGCACGATATAGCATGCTATACTACATTCGCCCCTAAGAAAAACGTTTTGCTTGTATCATCAGATACTTTTGCATATAAAAAAGAGATCGATAAAATAAGATACTGGACAATTCGCTCAGGTGATACACTAGGGAGGATTGCATCCAGAACAGGAGTCTCAATTAATAAGCTATGTGCCCTAAATGGAATAAAACGCACTACGGTTTTAAAAATTGGACGAAGATTACGATATACTTAATTATTACATAAAAAATTTAAAAATGGATATTTTTGAAAGAATCAAACAGGATGAAGGTGGTCCGTTAGGGCAATATAGAAAGAGAGCTCACGGTTACTTTATGTTTCCAAAGCTTGAGGGAGAGATTAACCCTTACATGACTTTTAATGGAGAGAAAGTACTTACTTGGACTTTTAACAACTATTTAGGACTTGCGAACGATCCTGAAATCAGAAAAACTGACGCTGAAGCTGCTGCAAAATGGGGTATGGCATATCCTATGGGTGCTCGTATGATGAGTGGCCAAACTGCATTGCATGAGCAATTAGAGAGAGAATTAGCAGAGTTTGAGTGCAAAGAAGATGCTTACCTTTTCAACTTTGGTTACCAAGGTATGATCTCAACTATCGATGCTCTTGTAACACGTCACGATGTTATCGTATATGATTCAGAAGCTCACGCTTGTATCATGGACGGAGTACGTTTACACATGGGTAGAAGAATCGTTTACCCTCACAATGATATTGAGCGTTGCGAGAAAGCACTTCAAAGAGCAACCAAGTTAACACAAGAGACAGGTGGCGGTATCCTATTGATTACAGAGGGAGTTTACGGTATGACAGGTGGTTTAGGTTGCCTAGACAAAATCGTAGAATTAAAGAAAAAATACAACTTCCGTATCCTTATCGATGATGCACACGGATTCGGTGTTATGGGTGCTAACGGTAGAGGTACATCTGAGCACTACAATGTAATGGACGAAGTAGATCTATATTTTGGAGCTTATGCAAAATCAATGGCTACAATTGGAGGATTCATTGCAGGAGACAAAGATGTTATCAACTTCTTAAGATATAACTTACGTTCTCAAATCTATGCAAAATCATTACCTATGCCAATCGTAGAGGGATGTTTGAAAAGATTAGACATGGTAAGAAAAGGGCATGACAGAAGAGCTAAACTTCACAAAATCACTCGTGCTTTACAAGATGGTTTAAGAGAGAGAGGTTTTGATATTGGAGTTGCTGAAGCTTGTATAACCCCGGTATTCCTAAAAGGAGATGTTCCTGAAGCTACAAATATCCTTGTAGATTTAAGAGATAATTACAAAATCTTCTGCTCTGTAGTAGTTTATCCTGTTATACCAAAAGGTATGATCATGTTCAGATTAATCCCTACAGCTGCACACGAAATGGAGCACGTAGAATACACCCTAAATGCTTTTGAAGAGATCCAAAAGAAATTAGAGGCTGGTGCATACAAAGGTTCTACTCAAATTCAAGATAAAGC
Source organism: uncultured Muribaculaceae bacterium (assembly GCA_964649555.1). Lineage (GTDB taxonomy): Bacteria > Bacteroidota > Bacteroidia > Bacteroidales > UBA932 > Egerieousia. The sequence continues at coordinate 8,238 of CAZYQA010000028.1, read as the reverse complement.
TATTCACTAGAATATAGAGTCTTACTAATAAAGGTTGCTGTTCATATTTATGAATTAAGCAACCTTTTTCTTATTAATGTTTATCTTTACACCATGAAACAAAAAGTAGTAATTATAACAGGTGCAAGCTCAGGAATTGGGCTTGCTGCTGTAAAAGAGTTTGCAAAAGATGGATGCAAAGTGGTACTTGCAGCAAGAAGTTTTGAAAAACTGGAGGAGATTAAAAACGAATTTTCAAATCAAGAGGATTTTCTTTGTGTAAAAACAGATGTTAGCAAAGAGGAGGATTGTAAAAACCTTATCGAGCAAACAGTTTCTCAATTTGGCAAAATAGATATATTGGTAAATAATGCCGGAATATCTATGAGAGCCATGTTTAATGACCTGGATTTAGAGGTAATAAAAAAACTCATGGATGTGAATTTCTGGGGCACCGTATATTGTACAAAGTATGCCCTACCCTATCTATTAGAGGCAAGAGGCTCTGTTGTAGGTGTTATATCCATTGCCGGCTTTAAGGGATTACCTGCAAGAACAGGCTACTCAGCATCTAAATTTGCTGTTTATGGATTCATGGATACTCTAAGGATTGAGCATCTAAAAGATGGACTTCATGTAATGATCTTCGCACCTGGATTTACTACTTCTAACATAAGAAATGTCGCATTAACAGAAGATGGTTCCGTTCAAGGAGAAACTCCAAGAGATGAAGCCAAAATGATGAGCGCAGAGAGAGTTGCCCAACTTCTAAACAAAGGTATCAAAAAAAGAAAGGCTCAAATGATCCTCACCCCTATTGGTAAAATAACTGTTATATTAAATAAGTTTTTTCCAAGACTGGTAGACAAACTGGAATATGATTATATGAAAAAGGAGCCGAACTCTCCTCTGAAATAATCGTCGTCGTCGTTTTTTTGTAATCAACTGATAGCGTGCGTTTTGATAAAACTTGCGACGCAAGTAATCGACTTATAGGCATAGCCTTGTACAAGAACCACCGTTCTAGGTGATGTTACTGCTCCATGTTACAGGTTTAAAGCCTCAGATCAGCTAAGCGTGATACGGGAAACAACCTCTCAGAGCGGTTACTGCCCTAGGCTTCAAAATATCGTCGTCGTCGATTTTTATAATCGACTGATAGCGTGTATTTTGATAAAACTTGCGCCGCAAGTAATCGCCTTATAGGCATAGCCATGTACAAGAACCACCGTTCTAGGTGATGTTACTGCCCCATGTTACAGGTTTAAAGCCTCAGATCAGCTAAGCGTGATGCGGGAAACAGCCTCTCAGAGCGGTTACTGACCTAGGCTTCAAAATATCGTCGTCGTCGATTTTTGTAATCAACTGATAGCGTGCGTTTTGATAAAACTTGCGACGCAAGTAATCGCCTTATAGGCATAGCCTTGTACAAGAACCACCGTTCTAGGTGATGTTACTGCCCCATGTTACAGGTTTAAAGCCTCAGGTCAGCTAAGCGTGATACGGGAAACAACCTCTCAGAGCGGTTACTGACCTAGGCTTAATCAGCAATACCGTCATCGTCATTTTTAATAACCGCCTAACAACCAATGTTTTGATAAAACTAGCGCCGCAAGTAACCTGCAAGTGCACAAAAAAGGGCGACTTTCAAGATTACTCTTGTAAGTCGCCCTCTTCACAAATATAATTTTCTTAAAGATTACGCACCGAAGTTATCAAACATTACGTTTTCAGGTGGAACTCCTTGCGAATCCAGCATTTTCTCAATTGCAGATGTCATCATAGGAGGGCCGCATAAGTAATATTCAATATCCTCTGGAGCTTCATGTTCTTTGATATAATTATCATAAAGAACCTGATGTATAAATCCAGTCATACCAGTCCAGTTATCCTCAGGCTTAGCATCAGACAGTGCAATATGGAATTTGAAGTTAGGGAACTCTCTCTCAATTGCTCTGAAATCTTCCTCATAGAACACCTCTTTTAATGAACGTGCTCCATACCAGAAGCTAACTTTACGGGTTGTTTTCTCAGTGTGGAATAAGTGGAAAATATGAGAACGCATTGGAGCCATACCTGCACCACCACCAATAAAGATAATCTCATTTTGAGTATCTCTGATAAAGAACTCGCCGTAAGGGCCCGAAATAGTAACCTTATCACCCGGTTTTCTAGAGAAAATATAAGAAGAACTTATACCCGGATTAACTTTCATAAATCCATTAGCAGCTCTATCCCAAGGTGGAGTAGCAATACGGATATTAAGCATGATGATATTTCCTTCTGCAGGGTGGTTGGCCATAGAGTAAGCTCTATATGTTGCAGTAGGGTTCACCATCTTAAGATCCCAAAGATTCATTTGATCCCAATCTTCTCTATATTCAGGCTCAATATCCATATCCTTGAAATTAACCTCACATGCAGGAATATCAATTTGGATATATCCACCCGATTTGAATTTAAGGTTTTCACCCTCAGGTAATTTTACAACAAACTCTTTAATGAAAGTAGCAACGTTATGGTTACTAACAACCTCACATTCCCATTTCTTAATACCTAATACTTCCTCAGGTACTACAACTTCCATATCCTCTTTCACTTTCACTTGGCATCCAAGTCTCCAGTTATTTTGAATTTGTTTACGTGAAAAGAAGCCAACCTCTGTTGGAAGGATCTCTCCCCCACCCGATGTAACTTGGCATTTACACATTCCACAGGTTCCACCACCACCACAAGCTGATGGTAAAAAGATTTTATTATTTCCCAATGTTGCCAAAAGGGATGAACCAGGCTCAACTTCTAAAGTTTTTTCTCCGTGGTTAATATCAATTTTAACTATTCCGCTAGGAGTAAGTTTAGCTTTTGCAAAAAGCAAAAGGGCAACGAGTAAAAGGGTAAGAGCTAAAAAAGCTGCTACCGATATGATTATCAACTGTATTAAATTGTTATCCATAATATCTCCTTGCGATTAAAGTTGAATACCCATAAAACTCATAAAAGCAAGTCCCATAAGTCCTGTTAATATAAAAGTAATACCTAGTCCTTTAAGTGGTGCAGGAACATTTGAGTAAGCAAGTTTCTCTCTGATAGCAGCTAAAGCAACAATTGCTATAAACCAACCAAAGCCGGAACCTAAACCGAATACGGCCGATTCAACAACACTTGCATAACCTCTCTCTTGCATAAATAAAGAACCTCCTAAGATAGCACAGTTTACAGCGATAAGAGGTAAGAAAATACCTAATGACGCATATAACGAAGGTGAGAATTTCTCAACTAACATTTCAACTAACTGCACAAAGGATGCGATTACCGCAATAAATATAATAAAGCTCAAAAAGCTTAAATCAATATCAGCATACTCAGGGCCCATCCATGCTAGGGCTCCCGGAGATAAAATATAAGTATTAAGAAGGTAGTTGATAGGAAGCGTAACACCTAAAACGAATATTACTGCTAATCCTAAACCTGTAGCTGTCTTAACATTTTTTGATACCGCCAAATAAGAACACATTCCCAAAAAGAAGGCGAATACCATATTGTCCACAAATATGGACTTTACGAATAAACTAATTAAATCTTGCATAATGGTATGTGTTTATTATTTTTCTTGTAAATCTTTTTGAATACTTCTTTGTACCCATATAATAACTCCTACTAATATAAGAGCCATTGGAGGTAATATGAACAAACCGTTGTTCTCATAGAAACCACCGTTTTTCAAATACCAACTTTCAGGAACGATTTGAACTCCGAATAAAGTTCCCGATCCGAACAACTCTCTAAAGAAAGCAATTACAACTAATACAAGACCATATCCGAAACCATTTGCTAAACCATCAATTAAAGAAGGAATAGGCTTATTTCCTAATGCAAATGCCTCAATTCTACCCATGATGATACAGTTTGTAATAATCAAACCTACAAATACCGATAGCTGCTTACTAACATCATAAGCATACGCTTTAAGAATTTGGTCAATCAAGATCACGAACATTGCAACAACAACTAATTGTACAATAATACGTATTCTTGTAGGAATTGTATTTCTGATAAGAGATACGAAGAAACTTGAAAATCCCGTAACAGCAATTACCGATATAGCCATTACACAAGCAGGCTCTAATTTAACCGTTACAGCCAACGCCGAACAGATACCTAACACCAAAACCGTTACCGGATTCGATCTGAAAATAGGCTCTAAAAATATTTTTTTATCCATAGCTGTAAAATTATTCTGTAATGTTATTAACCTCTTTAACTTCCTCTACTTGCGCATTCTCTGTAATAGGCATTGGAGTTGCAGCTAATACTTTCATCTTCTCAATATATGGTAGATAGTTATCCAACCAACTTCTTAAAGTATTCTCTAAAGCAACACTAGTGATAGTACCACCTGAGATAGCATCTACATCGTGCATATTACCCGCAGGAGCACCACCTTTAACAATGCTGATAGAAGATAAATCATTCCCTGTGAAAATCTCTTTTCCTTTAAATTGATCACAGAACTTAGCAGTAGCAATCTCCGCACCTAAGCCCGGAGTTTCACTTTTATGAGAGAATACAGCACCGTAAACAGTATTAAAATCTGTTCTGATAGCTATATAACCCCAAATAGGGCCCCATAAACCTGCACCATAGCAAGAGAATAAATAAACTTGCTCATTTGATGGTAAATCACAAACAAAAATAGGCAATTTAACATCTGCTTCTAATGAAGCAACTTTATCAGCAGGTGCAGCAGCAATTTTTTTCATAAGATCAAATTGCGTTTTAAGATCAATCTTAAATGCCTCACCGGCTACAACAGCGTTTGGATTAGCCTCTGTATTTTCTGCCTCAGAAACAACCTCTCCGGCAGCATTTACAACTATCCCTTTTTTAATATATTTAGAAAACTCTTGCTCAACATAAGCAGTTTTGTTTGGAGCAGATGCAGCCTCTGCACCTAATCCCACACTACCTAATAAGCTAAGTTGCTTTTCAACTTCAACATTCTTTTGTTGTTTCTCTCTAAGGCTTGAAGAAACAAAAGCAAGTAAAGCAGCAACGAATACAACTAATAAAGTTGCATAAATAATAGTATATGAATTTTTATTTGTATCCATTTTATTTAATTATTTAATTACTGCTCTTTTGAGCCTTTTATTAATATTAGCCTCTACAACATAGTGGTCAATTAGCGGTGCAAATGTGTTCATCAATAAGATTGATAACATCATTCCTTCTGGGTAACCAGGGTTGAATAATCTTACAACCATTGCAACAACACCAATTAAGAAACCATATATCCATTTACCTTTTTCTGTTTGTGCAGATGTTACAGGATCTGTCGCCATAAACACAGCTCCAAAAGCAAAACCACCCATTACTAAGTGATAATATGCAGGAAGTGCCAAATATGTATTAGGCTCAGCAAAAGCGTTAGCTAAGAAACCAACAGCTAAAGCACCGCCAACACAAGAAACCATAATTTTCCAGCTAGCTATGCCTGTAAAGATTAAAATAGCAGCACCAATTAAGATTGCTATTACAGAAGTTTCTCCAATAGAACCCGGTATATTACCCATAAACATACTCCAAAAATCAACTTGTCCGCCACTTGAAGCAACAGCCAAAGGAGTAGCACCTGAGAAACCATCAACAATAGGCTCAGCTTTTGCTGCCATACCTTGTACCCAGATGGTATCACCTGATATTTGAGAAGGATAAGAGAAGAATACAAAAGCTCTGGCAATAAGTGCAGGGTTCCAAATATTCATACCTGTACCGCCAAATACCTCTTTACCGATAATTACTGCAAAAGCAACAGCTAAAGCAAGAATCCATAATGGAACATCAACAGGCATAATTAAAGGAATCAACATACCCGAAACCAAGTACCCCTCATTAACCTCATGCCCTCTTAATTGAGCCGAGGCAAATTCGATACCCAAACCAACAACATAAGAGACAATAATTAATGGTAATACTTTAAGGAAACCAAACCAAACTTTAGCCCAGAAAGTCATATCAAGGCCAAATGCTATAGAATGTTGCTCACCAACATTCCAAATTCCAAATGCAAGTGCTGGCAATAAAGCTACTACCACAACACTCATCACTCTTTTAAGATCTATACAATCTCTAACGTGAGAACCGCTACGTGTTACCGTATTAGGAACAAACAAAAAAGTCTCAAAAGCGTCAAATGTAGAGTGAAGGAATCCGAATTTACCCCCTTTGCTAAAAGAAGGTTTTATTTTTTCTACTAAATTCAATAATACTTTCATACTGCTACAAATTAAGCCATTTCTTTTAACATTAGATTAATACCTTTCGACATGATATTTTGAACATCTATTTTAGATGGACACACATATTCGCAAAGTGCTAAATCCTCTTCAATAACCTCGTATATACCTAGTTGCTCCATTTTATCAATATCTTCTGCTAAAATAGACTTAAGAAGAAATACAGGATAAATATCCATAGGAAGAACTTTCTCATAAAGGCCTGTAACTACGAATGCTCTCGGGCCCCCATTAAGATTAGTATCAACATTATATTTTTTATTAGGTGTCAACCACGAGAAATAAGAGTGCGAGAAGCTGAATTTATTTGGTCTTACAGGTTTAGCCCATCCGAATAATTCAAAATAATTACCTTCAGAGATAACAGTAATTTGGTCATCATAGAAACCTAATGAACCTTCTGCTCCAACATTTACACCACTTAATACATCACCGCTGATATAGCGTTTACCAACCTCTTGGTCACAAATTTCAACTTGTGCTTTTGAAACTAAGAAGTCAATATCTTTAATTTGCATTCCAGGAAATGCTTTAACATAGCATGGATTAGCCACTCTGCAACCTGTAATTGCTACCAAGCGACTCATATCATAAATCCCCTTAGTAAATAATTTACCGATTGCTGCCACATTAACTGCATCAACAGTCCAAACCACTTCACCTTTAGAAACAGGAGAAACATGATGGATCTGTATACCAACGTTACCGGCTGGATGCGCACCATCAAAACCGGTATGTACAACATTCTTCAATTTGTACATTTGCGAAGCTGCAAAATCTTTAGAATTAAGACCTACATGAACACCCCCCTTAGTGAGTTTATTTAATACATCTACACCCGCTTGTAAATTATCTAGCTCATCTTTCAATACATAGTTTAAATCTGAGGCTAAAGGTGCGGTGTTAAAGCCCGATACGAATATTGCCTTTGGCTCATCCAATGGGTTAGCTATAACACCATAAGGCCTCTGTTGTATAACAGGCCATATACCGCTCGCAGTTAAACATTGAATTATATCCGTTTTATCGGCTTTGAAAATATCTTTGGTACTGAAATTGATATAATCAATCTCTTTGTCTGCTTTAATACGAATCTCCAATAACTTACGTTTATCTCCTCGTATAATAGACTCAACAGTACCACTAACTGGTGAAGCAAAACCTATTTCAGGACGGTTCTTATCGATGAAAATGATTGTGCCTGCCTTAACCGCATCACCCTCTTTAACCACCAACTTAGGAATTACATTCTTAAAATCAGCGGGTTTCACCGAAATAACATCCGACAAAATAGTTTTTTCTATTCTAAGCTCAGCACTCCCTTTAACTGGAATATTGAGCCCTCTGTTTAATCGAATATGTTTTAACATTATTTCAGAAATTTTGCGCAAATATACATAAGATATTGCAATTTACCTTGTTATTTTGTGTTTTGATTTTGATTTTTTACATAGTAGCTTTGCACCAATATGAAACAGGAGAACGAAAATATATTTGAAGGATTAAACCCCGCTCAGAATGAGGCTGTTAAGAATATTAACGGGCCATCATTAATCATAGCGGGTGCGGGCAGTGGCAAAACAAAGGTTTTAACCTGCAGAATTGCCAATATTTTACAAAACGGATATGATCCGGGAGCCATTCTTGCACTAACTTTCACCAACAAGGCATCAAAAGAGATGAAACAGCGTATAGCTCAGATCGTTGGAGAAAAAAAGGCAAGAAGATTATGGATGGGGACATTTCACTCTATATTCATAAGATTTTTAAGAGAAGAAGCGGAATTACTTGGGTTTCCCAAAACATTCACAATTTATGATACCACAGATACAAGGAGCGTAATAAAAGCGTGCATCAAAGAATTGCAACTTGACGACAAAATTTACAAACCAAACGAAGTACACTCACGTATTTCAATGGCAAAAAACAACCTTGTAACAGCAGAAGCATACTCCAGAAACGG
>CAZYQA010000027.1:0-13586 GCA_964649555.1 uncultured Muribaculaceae bacterium | reverse complement strand
GGATACTACATCTATCATACCTTTAGATGTAGTATCCCTCTCATTGGGTATATTACCAAACTTTATAGATAAAATAAATAGCCTCTCTTCAAAAATATTCTCTTCCAATCCAATCCTCTATGATGAGATTCAGACAGAGATAAACAGTGCAAAATTACAATCGAGAAAAAGATTGCTGGATCTAATAAACAGCGATGCTTTTATAGCAACCAACCCTTTAATTAAACACTTAGAAAACCTTAGTAACCAAGAGAAAATGATATTTCTGCTCCTAAGGCAAAAATACTCTACCAAATACATATCGGGCATATTAAATATTACCCAATCAAGCATAAGAGCCAGTAAGGTAAAAATAAAAGGGAAAATAGAGTCTCTGGAAATAACAGAAAGCGAGAAGGAATCACTATTAAACGATTTGCGATAGCCTACTCGATAAGCATATTACAACCTCTTCTCTGGGAATCTTTAATCCTGCCTAATATAACAAAAGTAGAATCATCACAAATATAACCCAAATCTTCAGTTTCAATAAACGAACAAGAATAAATATTAGCCAGATCAATAATATTTATCCCTCCCCTTTTATTAGGCAGAGAATAATAACTAAAAGGATCTTCCAAATTACGAATTAATATCTTCATCCAAGGAGGTGTAAGAAACTTCCCATCTCCAAAAGAATATGCTTGCGAAAGAAGCTCGGCCATACCGTACTCAGAGTGGATTTTATCTGTGCCGAAACATTTGTTTAAAATACTATGCAGATCTGCTCTATCAATCTCCTCTTTGCGCCCTTTCATTCCACCTGTCTCCATTACAATCAAAGATGGAAAATCCAAACTAAACTTTTCAGCAAAATCCAATAAAGCGAAACTCACCCCTAAAAGAAGCACTTTTTTACCCTCATTTTTCAACTTTAACAGATTATTATATAGCTCATCATAATTATATAAATAAAATCCGCTGATAGGGTTATTTGTGGCTTGAATTAACTTATCAGCCATATATACCAGAGAAGAGCCCTCTCTCTCTAAATAAGATGGTAAAAGAGCTAAAACAGCATATTCTGAAATATCTCCGTAAAATAACTTAAAAGCATCAAAAAAACTTCGCTGATAAACACTAAGATCTATCACATTATGGCGTGCAGGCACCATCCCCGTAGTAGAGCTACTTGTAAAAGTAATCATAGGCACAGAGCCGGATGAAACAACATCTCTATCCTTAAAAAAAGTAATAGGCAGAAATGGAATATCTTGGATAGTTACAATATCATTACAATCTACCCCAAGCAAATCCAGATACTCTTTATACACAACATTATTTTGAGCTTGAAACCTAAAAATTTCCAAAGCTAACTGATTAAATTCCTGCTCATTATTTACAGAAAAAATTTTCTCGATTACAGAACTGACCTCACCCATTTATAGTATCGCTAATTTTCAAAAGTTCATCAAAAAAAGTAGAATCCGGATATAAGCGAGGAACCTTATTTTGCCCTCCCACTTTATTCCTGTTTTCCATCCACTTATAAAAAGTACCCTCATTCAGAGAAGTAATTTTCAAATTCATCATTGTTGTATTATTTCTCCTTTTAGCCTCATAATCAGAATTCACCTGAGTAAGAGCAAAATCAAGATACTCCTCAAACAAAGGTAAATCATCGGGCTCACTATAAAACTCAATAGCCCATTTATGAAACCCTTTCTGAGCACCGCCATCCTTATTATACTCCATAAAATGAGGTGCAACAGTAAAATCCTTCACTTTATAACCAAATTTCTTAAGTGCTATATCCAAAGCTCTCTCGGCATTCTCAATCATCAACTCCTCACCAAATGCATTAATATACAGTTGCGTTCTACCTGTCACCTTAATTCTATGCGGATACAAAGAGACAAACTTAATACAATCCCCAATAAGATACCTCCAAAGCCCCCCAACAGTGCTAATCACCATAGCATAATTAACTCCAACCTTCACATCATCTATCGTAATAACATCATCTGAAACCCCACTCATCACATCATCAAACTTATCCATTGGTATAAATTCATAAAAAACACCATTAGCTGTAGATAAAAGCATCCCATCAATATTCAGATCGTCCTGAAAAGCAAAATAACCCTCAGAAGCATTATAATTTTCCAGATAATTCATATCATCTGAAGGAATAATCTCTTTATAAATTTCTCTATAAGGAGCAAAGCCTATTCCTCCATGCATAAACAGCTCCATATTAGGCCAGATATCAAGAATATTACTCTTACCCGAATACTTTAGAATCTTATTCATCAGCACAAGATTCCAGCTGGGAACACCAGAAAAATTAGTAACATTCTCCTTCAAGCAGCTCTCACATATCATATCTGTTTTCATATTGAAATTGCTCAGGAGAGCTATATTCCTTTTAGGCACCCTATGCAATTCGGCAATAGCAGGGGAATTAGAAAGAAGAATTGCAGATAAATCACCAGTCCAATAATGCCCCATCTGTTCCACCCCCTCTTTCACAACACTTCCCCCAAGAGTAAGTGCCTTGCCATTAAATATATTACTTTTAGGGTTAGCATTTATATAGCTAGCCAACATTCTCTTAAAGCCCCCATAATGATTCATATACAGAGAGTCGGGCGTAATAGGGATAAACTTACTCTTATCAGAGCTTGTACCACTAGATTTTGCAAACCAAGACACATCCTGATTCCATAAAACATATTTCTCGCCACTTCTAAGAAGCTCAATATAAGGCGCAAATGCATTATAATCCCGAATAGGAACTTTATTAGTAAAATCTTTTATGCTTTTGATTGAATCAAATTCATGCTCATAACCAAACAAAGTATCGCATCCATTCTCAATAAGATAATTAAAAGTATCAATTTGAGTCACTTGAGGTGATTTTCTCACCCTATCAATCTCTTTTAAAAAGTTCTTAGAATATAATAAAAATGCTTTGTTTTTTAGAGTCATGGTAAATTGCGTTAATAAGTTATTTCCACTTAGATATAGCCTCTTTAAGCTGATTATCAGTTTTCAAAATAGATTCCACTCTTCCCGGCACAAAATAATATTTTTGCACTATCTCCTCTTCAAGAAGCGGTTTGATCTCATCCATTTTAATTCTCAACATCTGCTCTTTCGAAACTTTAAGCTTTTTCTCCAACGCATCAAATTCATTTTTGTTCACTTCATATAAATTCTCTTGCTTAGCACTCTTAAGCATTTGATCAATATAAGTAAGTGCCGTACTCCTGCTATCAAAATCTGTAGCTGAAGCATATTTTACAAAATCCTCATACTCAGCACCAGAAAGTTCAAAATCTTTTGGTGCCTTAATTTTAAGATTCTTAGCATAATAAATATTAGCATAATCCCCCAAAATATCATTCATCACAAGCGATAATGCCGGGCGGCTATACTGCTTAGAAGCTATAACACTATCAGGGGTAATTCCACCACCATCATAAACAGTACGCCCAAGCTTCGTTTTAAAAGCCTTCTTCAAAGAATCAGGCACAACACCTACACTACCATCCTGATTCCTATTACTATAATCGATAGCCTGAACACACCTGCCACTAGGAGTATAATATCTGGATGAAGTAATCTTAACCTTACCATTATATCCGGTAGGAGCAAAAGCCTGAACAAGCCCTTTACCATAAGTTTTAGTACCCATGACAACACCTCTATCAAGATCCTGAATAGCCCCAGCCACAATCTCAGAAGAAGAAGCAGAACCGGAGTTTACCATCACCATCAAAGGGATCAAAGTATCCACAGGCTCATTTTGTGTCTTATACACAAAATTAGACTCCGCAGCTCTCCCCTTAGCCGAAACCACCTCAGTACCTTTAGGAACAAAAAGAGAAACAATATTCACAGCCTCCTCCATAATTCCTCCGCCATTACCTCTCAAATCCAGAATAATCTTTTTAGCACCATCCTCTTTTAGCTTGATTAAACTACTTCTCACATCCTTCCAGCCATTATCCGTAAAACCATCAATCTTAATATACCCTATATTATTATCCAGTAAGCCACTATAAGAGACATCCGGAATATGCACTCTATCTCTTGTCACCTTCACATCCGTAACTTCGCCGGTACGCCCTTTTCTAATCTTAAACTTCACATCTGTGCCCGGCTGCCCTTTCATCCTTTTACTACACTCATCCGCAGTAAGAGGCAATACACTCACACCGTCAATCTCCAAAATTACATCACCCGGCTCCAAACCATACTTTACAGCAGGCGATCCCAAATAAGGTTGAGAAATCACAACACCCAAAGTATCCACTTTCTTAATAAGAGAGCCAATTCCACCATAAGAAGCAGAACGAATCATCTCATAAACATCCTCATTATCATCCTCAGGTAAATACTCAGTATATGGGTCAAGCGACTCAAGCATAGCAGCAATACCCACATTAAGGAGCTTTTCAGCATCGATAGTATCAACATACTTATGCTTCAATTCCTTTAATATATTATATTGAATTTCAAGCGTTTTACCAGTTTTAAAATCTTCTGATTGAGCATTAGCGAAAGAAGGTACAAAAAGCAAACCCGCTAGAGCAAACAGGGAAAAAGGGAGAGAACTACAAATCTTCATCTTATTCATTTTTATAATATACAAATGTAAGAAACTGTTTTGATTTTTTTATCATTATTCCAAAACTTACCAAAATAAGATTTAAGGGGACTTTTGTCATCTTTTTTGTCTATTTATTATTTCAATTACTTGATTTAGCCCGCTAAATCGTCGAAATCGAAACAAAAAATATCCTTAAAAATACAAAACAGGTTCTAAACTTTTAGTAACTTTGTTGCAACAATAATACCTAATTATGGATATAATTTTTGCAACGGGAAATTCCCACAAAGCGGAAGAGGCTGAAAAAATACTTGGAGAAGGATTTAAAATCACTATGCCAAAGGATCTTGGGGTAACAGAGGAGATTCCAGAAACAGGAAACACACTCGATAAAAACGCCATTCAGAAATGTATGTACCTATGGGATAAGTTTGGGAAAACCTGCTTTGCAGATGATACAGGGCTTGAGGTGGATTCACTCAATGGAGCACCGGGAGTATACACAGCAAGATACTCTGGAAAAGATGCAACAAATATAACCAATATGGATAAGCTCTTGAGAGAGTTGCAAAACTATCCTGCGCCACAAAATAGAAAAGCCAGATTCCGCACCGTAGTAGCATTAATGCAAGATGGAAAGCTCCATACATTTGAAGGGGTATTGGAAGGGCACATAGGCTTAGAGAAAGTGGGTGAAAAAGGGTTTGGTTACGATCCTGTATTTATCCCAAGCGGCTACGATTGCACATTAGCTGAAATCTCACTAGATGAGAAAAACGCAATATCACACAGAGGTAAAGCAATGAGAAAGCTGGCAGAATTTCTCAACTCATAAGATGCTATATAGACGCAAAATAATCATACTCCATACAATCAAACACAGCGAAAGTGCCTTAGTCGTGCAATGCTACTGCAACGAAGAGGGCAAGCAATCGCTATACCTGAGAGGAAAAGCAAATCACAATAAATTTCACAGGCTGGGGATACTCGATGTAATAATATACAAAAAGAGCACAGCCACAATGGGAGCAATAAAAGAGATCTCACACGCAGAACCATCCATAGAGATCCGCTCATCCATATACAAAAGCACCATCGCAATATTTATGAGCGAGCTGATAAGCAAATGCATAAGAGAAACGGAGACCGATACACTTTTATTCAATTTTCTATGCGCCTCAATAGGAATACTTGAGCATACACCGGAGAATGTATCAAACTACCATATCCATTTTATGACCAACCTTTGCAAATACCTGGGATTCATGCCCCACAATAATTACAATCCCACCACCGCAAACATATTCCACATAGAGAGCGCCACATTCATATCCAAATATGGCAAAACATACAATAGCGACACCCTCACAGAAGAAGAATCGCTACTGCTAAACGAGCTCATAAACAACAAAGCAGAAAATATCGCCTCCATTAAATGCAACGGAGCCACACGCAACCAATACGCAAAAAAAATGATCTCATATATATCATACCACCTGGGTATAAATATAGAGATCAAATCTTTGGATGTACTCCACGAAGTATTTAGGGATTAACCCCTGCAAGCAACTACTTTACAAAAAAGCCCTTACCCACAGGTAATACAACACGTTGATAATATTTATTTATCATAGCTGCAGCCACGCCATAAAAGCTAAATAAAGAGATTAAAATCTCAGAATAAGCAGCAATGCTATGCCAAATATGCCCTGCACCAAAAGCGTCAAGCATCAACGACAACAATAAAATATCAATCAAAATCATTAAGACTGACAAAAGCGCCGTAAGCTTAAAGGCAACAAAAGTGATAATTACAGACAAGATAAAATACCCAAGGAAAGCAAACCCAAGCTGCCCAATATCAGCAGTCTCTTGCAAAGCTACTCCAAAAACACCAAGCCTTATCATCCAAGTCATCGCCACACCAAGCCAGAAAAACCCGTAAGCTCCAAAAGCAAGAGCCCCAAACAGATTATTATGCTTAAAATCGAAAATACTAGCCATAATCTGAGCAATCGCCCCAAGAAAAATAGCCCAAGGAATAATCAAAGCTGTCCCCTCTGTAATACCTAATTTTTGGGATGAAGCGACTAATGTTACCATTGCAAGTCCTGTTAAACCTAATGGTGTAGGATCCGCTACAACCTGTTTTACTGTGTAAGAATTATTTTCCATTAAAATATATAAAAAGTTAGTTAAAAATATACACTTTATCTGAGCGCCTAAGCTTCTCAGGAATAGCGATAGAGCAATACACACCCTTTGTAGCCTCCTGAGCAGGCTTCAAATCCACACGAATCTCACTCACCTTATGCTCCACAACTCCGGTAGAAGGGCCCACAATCAAAAGGTCATCCCCAAGCGAAATAGCACCCGTTTCCACTAAAATCTCAGCAACACCAATATTAGAGAAATAATTTGTCACCTTGCCCACATACACCTTCTTCTTAGTAGCCTTATTACCATACACTTCACTCCACTCACCCAACTTAGCACCTTGGTAATAACCATCCCAGAAACCTCTATTAAACACCTCAGAAACCTCCTCTTTCAAAGCAGCAGACAACTCACTATTAAACTCCCCGGAAAGCACCGCTTTAGCAGCACACTTATATGCATGCACTACCTTTTTCACATACTCGGCACTCCTTGCTCTCCCCTCAATTTTCAGCACAGTAACACCTGCGTCCAAAATCTTATCCAAAAACTCAATAGTACACAAATCCTTAGGAGACATAATATACTTATTATCAATCTCCAAAGAATCTCCAGTTTCAAGATCAGTCACCTTATACCCTCTTCTGCACAGCTGATAGCAAGAGCCCCTATTTGCAGAAGCATTATAATGATGCAAGCTCAAATAACACTTGCCCGACACCGCCATACACAAAGCACCATGGCAAAACAGCTCAATCTCAATAAGATTTCCCGAAGGGCCTCTTAAATCCTCCCTCACAATATACTCATGAATCTCCTTGATCTGCTCAATAGTAAGCTCACGAGAAAGCACCACCACATCGGCAAACTGAGCATAAAACCTCACTGCAGCATAATTAGAAACATTAAGCTGAGTAGAAATATGCACCTCAACACCAATCTCACGAGCATAAGAAATCACAGCCATATCAGAAGCAATCACTGCAGACACACCTGCTTTCTTAGCACAATCGAGAGTATGCTTCATCGGCTCAATATCCTCATTATAAATCACAATATTCAGGGTAAGATAAGATTTCACCCCATGCTCATTACAAATAGAAACAATCTCCTCAATATCTGAAGGGTTGAAATTATTAGCAGAATGTGAACGCATATTAAGATTTCCAACACCAAAATATACAGAATCCGCACCCCCTTGAATCGCAGCCATCAGGCACTCAAAATTACCTGCCGGCGCCATCACCTCAATTCTTCTCTCCATTATACAATTTATTTAGAATTTTTTTTACCACCATATCAGGCGAAATATTACTTAAACATGGATAATCACCCATAGCACAATCCTTATTCCCAAATACGGAACAAGGCCTACAAGGCATATCCAACTGGATAGCATCATCCATATCCTGCCCCCGGCCATAAAACCCGGCAAAAGGATGAGTAGCACCCCAAACAGACACCACAGGGGTATTCATACAAGAAGCAAAATGCATATTACCGGAATCCATAGAAACCATAAGATCGAGATCCCCTATCACCTCCAGCTCCTCCTTAAAAGAGAGCTTCCCGGCAAGAGATTCAGTATTAGCATACTTCTGCTCCCATCCAGCAAGTATAAGGGACTCCTCCTTACCACCGCCAAACAAGAACACCTTAATATTAGGATCCTTACTCAGCTCACACACACACTCCTCCATCGAATCTATACTCCAAGTCTTACCCCTATGCTTAGCAAAAGGAGCAATCCCCACAAGCTTCATATCCCTCACCTTAGGTGAAGACACAATCTTCTCAGAAGCAAAATTAAGATCCTTCAAACCAAGCCCCACAAGCACATTCTCATAAGCACGTAAACTTGTAGTGAGCTGTTTCAGCTCCTTATTATTTCCCCTCACAAGCCTTTTCTTAGCACCCCTATTCTTATTAATAACTCTATTGCGAATACCTCTCAAAAAAAGAGCACTTCGGAGCACTTTAGTCCTAAGCACATTATGAATATCTGCAACATCGGTAATACCCAGCTTATACAGTTTATTATGAAGCTTAATAAGAGATGAAAAATCCCCCTCCTTCTTAGCATCGAAGGGTATAAAAAACAAATTAACGGAACCTGCAAAAAGAGGTTCCATTAATTTATGAGATAACACCGTAAATTTAATATCGGGATTTTCTAAAGCATATTTCTTAATAAGCGGAGCAGAAATAGCAATATCTCCCAGAGCCGACAATCTTAAAATAAGAATATGCCTCTGTTTACTCTTTCCCATACTATTTACCGTAAAGAACAGGATTTAAAGATGGGTCATTATACATCTTCATTTGCTTATATACTTTCATATATTTAGCACCTGCTTCAATATCTTTCAAAAGTTGATCAATAGCAGAAGACAAATCCTCTCTTTGGCTCAACAAAATATCCAATTTCTTACCACACTCCACAGCATGATTACTCCCTTGCTCAGCTCTCAACACCTCTGCTCTCATGTGATAAATTTTAAGAGCTAAAATAGACAATCTATCAATAGCCCAAGCAGGACTCTCCGTATTGATAGTAGCATTATCTAAAATTGCAACATCCTTATATTTGTCAAGCATATAACTATCAATAAGCTCAACCAGATCCGTTCTATCCTGATTAGATTTATCTATCCTTCTTTTAATAAGAAGTGCCTCAGCAGGATCAATATTGGGATCTCTAATAATATCCTCTAAATGCCATTGAACTGCATCTATCCAGTTTTTAAGATACAAATAATACTCAATAGATTTAAACTCATATTTATTATCTATCGGAGTATCAACATTATCCATCACATGATAGTCTTCAATACATTTATCAAATATATCATTACTTAAAGCACTAAAATTCATAACTATAATTTAAAATATTATTTATCTCTTTTTATTAATTTGGAAGCAAAATATTCCAATTGATCCACTTGACTTTGATTAAGGTTAAGAGCAACAATTCTCTCCATTGCCTTAGCATAATATTCGGCAATAACCTTTAAAGCATCATCCTTAACTCCAAGTTTGGTGTAAAGCTCCCTCATCCTATCAATCTTCTCTTCTGCCATATCCTCGCCCATAGCCAAAATAGCATCTAGCTCATCTTTATCACAAGGAGCAGCCTTTTTAAATGTCTCAACCAGCAACCAAGTCTTCTTATTATTCACAATATCACCACCTATCTTCTTTCCAAACACATTACTATGCCCAAAAGTATCAAGGAAATCATCCTGAATCTGAAAAGCAATACCCAGATCATATCCGAAATCATACAATCCTTGCGCCACTTTCTCATCTACATTTGCAATAAGAGCACCCATCTTCATTGAGCAAGCCATTAAAACAGCCGTTTTGAGGCCAATCATAGAGATATAATCCGCCATAGTAATAAACGGCAAAGACTCAAAATTCATATCAAACTGCTGCCCCTCACAAACCTTAGCAGCTGTTTGAGAAAACAATGTAAGCACCTGAGGCAGCTTATCCGTAGGGCAATATGATAATAGCTCATAAGCCTTAATACTCATAACATCACCACTCAAAATAGCAATATTACTATTCCATTTTTTATAGACAGTCTTCTGCCCTCTTCTGATTTCAGCATTATCCATGATATCATCATGTATAAGGGTGAATCCATGAAAAATCTCAAGAGCAAGAGCGGGGTTTAGAATATGCTTCTCTATCTTATCGGAAAAAAGATTATAAGACATAAGGCACATCTTAGGCCTAAGTCTTTTACCTCCGATAGAGATCATATACTCAATGGGTTGATACAATTCCTTCGGCTCCATCTTCAAATTTAAAGAAGCTAACCCTTTTTCAACAACTGTATCTAATTCTTGTAATGTAAACATTATTGAACACTTTATTTAGAATACAAAGTTAATGTTTTTATACAAATTCTTATCTTTACACCTTTAAAAAAGAAAAAAATGGAGAATAATTCTATTGCAACAGTCGCAAAACACACAGGTAGTCATTATATGCTAACCCAACTTCCGCGTTGGGAGCTATTCCAAGCGGTAATGAGAGGAAAAATGAGGCTAAAAGAATCAAACTCCACCAACCCTATTGCAGTGGGAGATAACGTAATATTCGAGAGATTGGAAGATGGCACCGCAATAATTAAAGAGATACTTCCAAGGAGAAATTATATCATAAGAAAATCCACAAACCTATCCAGGCAATCCCATATAATAGCTGCAAATTTAGATATGGTTTTCCTGATAGTAACAATTGATTTTCCGGATATAAAAATGCAGTTCATAGATAGATTTCTGGTTACATGCGAAGCATATCACATTCCGGTTACAATCATAATAAACAAAATGGATCTTTATGATTCTGCACAGCTCGAAAGAATTGAGAACATGAAAGAGATCTACTCCAACGCAGGATACCAAGTAATATGCGTATCTGCAAAAGAAGACAAAGGGCTGGAGCAGATAAAAGAGATCTGCAACAACAAAATCGTACTCTTCTCCGGGCAATCAGGGGTAGGAAAATCCACATTAATAAACGCACTGGATAAAAACCTTGCACTAAAGACCGGTGAAATTTCGGGCTACCACCTACAAGGAAAGCACACCACCACATTTTATCAAATGCACCCATTAACCAGCGGAGGATGGGTAATAGACACCCCCGGAATAAGAGGATTCGGGCTTGTAGATCTTGAAAAAGAGGAACTAAGCACCTACTTCCCAGAGATGTTAAGAGTAATGGACAACTGCAAATTTGCACCATGCACCCACACACACGAGCCGGGTTGCGCAGTAAAAATAGGGGTAGAAGAGGGTGAGATCCCCTATGAAAGATACGAATCATACTTAGGTATGCTCAACGAAGACACCAAATACAGATAACAATTAATGAACAAAAACATACTTAAGCTGGCAATCCCCAGCATTTTTGCAAACATCACGGTACCATTAGTAGGGATGGCAGACTTAGCCATCGCAGGAAGGCTTGGAGATGCCACACTTATCGGCGGAATTGCTATCGCCACAATGCTATTCGATCTACTATATTGGAATATGGGATTCCTCCGCGTAGGCACAGGGGGGCTTATAGCACAAGCCTATGGCAGGAGAGATTTAAAAGGGATAATGTCCACCTTTGCACAAGGGCTATTTACCGCACTTTCAATAGCACTATTAATATGGGCAATACAATACTTCTTTCTTGAAACCGCACTCTACTTTATAGATTGCTCCCCCCAAGTACAAGAGTTGGCAAAAGAGTACTATTACATAAGAATCTGGGCAGCCCCTGCTACACTATCACTCTTTGTATTCAAAGGATTCTTTATTGGAATGCAAAATGCAGTCAGCCCCATGATAGTAGATGTTACAATAAACGTAGTAAACGTAGCTGCCAGCTTATTTTTTGCCATATATGCAGGATTCGGATTTTCCGGAATAGCAATAGGCACCCTTATCGCTCAATACACAGGGCTCTCATTATCAATTGCTTTTACATACATCTTCTACAAAAAACTATTCAAGCACTTAAAAATAAGAGAAAGTATAAAAATATCAGCAGTCAAAAACTTCTTTATTGTAAATGCCAACCTATTTGTTCGCTCAATCTGTTTTCTATTTATATACACAGGGTTTACATCACTATCGGCAAAATTTGGAGATACCCTATTGGCATCGGGTACAATAATGATGAAGCTAATGCTACTATACTCATACTTTATAGATGGGTTTGCCTATGCTGCCGAGGCACTTACAGGCAGATATGTAGGAGCAGCAGATAAGAAATCACTCACCAAAGCAGTAAAACTGATCTTTGCTTGGTGCACAGGAATAGGTATAATATCAACATTTATGTACATAATCTGGGGAGAGCAGCTATGTATGATAATGACAGACAACACCCAGGTTTTGGAGCAAACATATAAATACTTGCCATGGCTATTCGTAATGCCGCTGATAAGTTGTTGGGCATTCACTTGGGATGGAATATATATTGGAGCAACAGCTACAAAAACAATGAGAAACGCAATGATATATGCAGTTTTGGGGTTTTTCGCTGCATACTACCTCTGCGTTTCCACATTTAATTTTCAAGCACTATGGATTGCTTATATGGTACATTTAGTGGTAAGAGCCACCTTCCTTTCCATTAAAGCTAAAAATCATATCTTTTTTCAACCTTTCTCCAATCAACGAGTTTCCAAATCTCTTTGATATGCTCTGCGCGCCTGTTTCTATAATCAATATAATAGGCGTGCTCCCACACATCAAAAGTCAAAAGAGGAATCATAGAATCAGCTACAGGACACCCTGCGCTGGCACCTTTCATTATAGAAAGCTTTCCTGTAGAATCACATTGCAGCCATACCCAACCAGATCCGAAGATCGAGATCCCGGTATCAGAAAAATCCTTCTTAAAAGCATCAATGGTGCCCCACTTATCAATAATCGCACTTCTTAATCTGCCATGAGGCTCACCCCCACCGTGAGGAGATAATGTGTCAAAATAAAAAATATGATTAAAAGTTTGAGCAGCATTATTATATGTAGGGCCCTCTGCTGTTCTTATAATAGTCTCCAATGTTTGATTCTCAAATGGAGTTCCGGCTATCAACTTATTCAAATTATCGATATAAGTCTGTAAATGTTTACCATAGTGATAATCTATGGTCTCTTTTGAAATCACAGGTACTAAAGCATCTGCATCAAAAGGTAATCTTGGTATAACAAATTCCATAATTATAATTATTAAAATTTATACTAAATATAATACTAATAAAAAAAAATCTTTTCTTTGGTTTATCACATATAATTCTATAATTTTGTTCAACCAA
>CAZYQA010000026.1:0-13756 GCA_964649555.1 uncultured Muribaculaceae bacterium | reverse complement strand
GCTTGATGACAGGCTTGCGTTTCATAGACATATATATTCTGATACTGCTGTTAAAAAGCACAAGCCTCGAAAAGGAAAAACCGATAGTAGATTAGAAACTGATTTAGCAATCTATGATGTTCCATATACATACGGAGAAAAGACGGAATACGATGAAGTTGCATCTGCTGTGATTTTTGAATTTAAACGACCAGACAGACCTTTGGGCTATGACGAGTTTAGTAAACAAATGGGAACTCAAATCGAAGCAGTTAATACTGGTAAAGCTATTGATAAAAATGGTAAGCATGTGGTAACATCAGAATCTACTCCAGTATTTTATTATTATGTATGTGATGTTAATGCTTATAATTCATTAAAAGCAAGAGCCAAAATAGAAGGATTTAGGGAAACTCCATATAAAAGTATGATGAGACTTGTTGAGAATATATATGTCGAAATTATAACATATCAAACCTTATTGGTAAACTCAAGGAGAAGAAATAAGGCTTTTTTTAAAAAGCTGGGTATAGAATAGTTCTTATACCGCATTTTAGATATTTACGACAACGCTCTCTTTTTTAGATAACAGAGAAAGAGAGAGTTAATTATTAAATTCCTCCGGTAATAGGTGTTTTAGCTTCGGATCGGCTTGATGCGGAAAAATTCGTCGCCGAGGATGCGGAGTACATTGGGTTTCACTTGGCTGTAATTGCGGTCTATTTGCTGTTGCATGATGTCGTTGTCTTCAGAGTCGCGGAATTTGTTGATGATGTGGCTTAGATGCCCTAATTAAAGCTGCATAAAAGGTTAAGCACTTTTTCTCACCTAAGATCTCGATATGTATTTGCAGATTTACGATTGAAAACTAAGTTTGCAAAAGCCGGATTAGCATTGATAACGCCGATGCTTAATATCTTAAAAATAAACAAATTAAATTACATTTAATAAATTAACTATTCATTTCACACATAGGATTCCAAAAGATTTGCTACATTTACAGTATTGGAACCAACAAAGCAGAGTGAGTAAAAACGCAAAAATTGCGAGGTTGCAAATTCGGTAGCTTTAAATGTTTTGAAATCGTATCTTATTGATATACAGATGCCAAAAATCAAGGTTATAGTCCGTCCTGGTGGCACCACTGTCAGAGAGAGAGTTACAGAAATGTAGCTCTCATTTTTTGTGGGTAAAAATGTGGGAAAGTTTAGATTTGTTTTCTCTAATGTAGCTTCTTGAATCTATACCTGTGCAGGTTTTTTGTTTATGTAAAGATATTATTGCACAGCCCTGTAATAATTTAGATGGAGGATTATATTTCATGATTTCTTAATTATTTAGTATTTATGCCTAAAATGCTGGTGCAGATACTTGGCTGATTGTGTAGTTTTCGTTATTTTCGCAATGCCTTAGTAAGAGCAAACTATAATATTATATTTAGCTAGGGGGAGGAGCGGATGCTTACAGTCTAATTTAGGCAGGAGCATTGTTACTCCACTTAATGCCAAATCAATTCACAAAAGTATAGGGGATAAAAACGAATAATTTCAACACAGATTATATTGTTAGTTATGAGACAGATAGGTGAAAAAAGTATCGAAAATGCTTATCGGCTATTCGATAGCGGAGATATAGCAAAAATAGAGGTCGGAACTACCAAAGGATTACAGCAGATACATAAATATCTGTTCGATAACCTATACGACTTCGCAGGACAAATTCGTGAGCGCAATATCTCAAAGGGTGGTTTCCGTTTTGCTAATAGCCTATATCTGAAAGAGGCTTTGGCGAAAATTGAACAGATGTCCGAAAATAGCTTCGAGGAGATTATTGCTAAATATGTAGAGATGAACATCGCTCACCCATTTATGGAGGGTAATGGTCGTACTATGCGTATATGGTTGGATATGATTCTTAAAAAACGTTTAGGGCAGGTTGTTGATTGGCAAAGGATAGATAAAGACCTCTATCTTCAGGCTATGGAGCGTAGTCCGATAAATGACCTTGAGATACGCACTTTAATTGGAGCAAGCCTAACGAATGATGTTGATAATAGAGAGATTATCTTCAAAGGCATAGAGCAATCATATTACTACGAGGGTTACAAGAAGGAGTAAAACAACGGCATTATGAAATATATAGACTTAGAAGAGTATATTCGTCAAGGGGAGCCGCAAAAGCGTGAAAAAGGTATTGCGTGGCAGACGGCTATCGGGCTGCAAGAGGTGGATGGTCTAAAGCCTTCGGAGTATCTTATACAAACTGCTCAAAAACATATCGAGGGGGATATTACCATCGAAGAGGCAAAGGCGTTGGTAGATAGTTACTACCAATCTAAACTATAAACCTCAAAGAGACTTTGCAGTACGATATCGAGCAAGAGAAGAAGTTTAGCTATAAAGGTATGAGTATAGAGCAAACTGTTACTCATCTTACTAAATTTGTGGCAGATCTATGGCAAATACACCCTTTTGGCGAGGGTAATACTCGAGCTACGGCTTTATTTGTAATCAAGTATCTTAGAACACTTGGTTTTGATGTAAATAACGATACGTTTCCCGCTCACTCGTGGTATTTTCGCAATGCCTTAGTCAGAGCGAACTACAATAATATAAAACTTGGTATTACCAATACAAATCAGTACTTGGAACAGTTTATTAGAAACTTGTTGATGGGTGAAACAGTAGAGTTAAGAAATAGAGAATTACATATAGAGTTTAAGTCGGACAAAAAAGACGTTGGCACTGTAAATGGCACTGTAAAAATTCGGAAAGAGAATCCGAATATCACCTTAGATGAATTAGCTGTAACTATTGGTAAGTAGAGAAGGACAGTAGCTCGTCAGATAAAAAAGCTGCGAAACGATGGTGTTATTCATCGTGTAGGCTCTGATAAAATAGGTTGTTGGAAGGTAATTAACTAACTAAAAGGTTATACAGATATGATTAAATTTATTTTTATTTTTATTTTTATTGCTGTAATTATTATTGTTGGATGTGTTACGGTGAACAATAGAACAACAAGTAAAAGACAAGTGTATATAGTCAATAATAAGAAAGTTAAGATTATACTACCAAAAGAATGTTATACCGTGTTTGAATTATCTTATGATGATCTACCCGGTATTGGGAGTTTCAATGCTTCTTTGAAAGACTTTAAGCATAAAGAGGTATTTCCTTGGAACTGTAGTATCGTTATCTCTTTTGAAAACACAGTTAATAATGGGATGCCATCTCTAGATGAACAGGTTATTGTTGATAAGTTTGAAGATTATCTCAATGAGAACATTGCAAACGTTAATAATACTCCAGTAAATGGAATATTTTTAGGTAGATTAACATATAATTCTACTCGAGAAATAAATTGGAGGATACATAACCCTGAGATTGTTGATAGATTTCTAAAGTTGGTAATGGACACAAAAGAATTCCCAAGAGAATTTGACTATAAAATTGAGCAAGATCCTGAATGGGAATTGGTAGAGTGGTATTTCGGAGAATAAATAAATGTTGAAATTAGAAGAATAATATAGTGCTTTGGGAAATTTTTTGGACTACTTGAACGATGAAGATGCTGAGGAAGAGAGAGAAGCTTGGCGACAAGATTTAAAAGATTGGGAAAAACGACAGAATGAATATGAACGTCTATGTTTAAATGAATTTAATTGCGAATCCCCAACTGAATGGAGAGGTGATATTCCTAAAGATATAAAGTTAATGATAGATTGGTATAAAGAGAATTAATATGTTACATATAAAACAATCATTTCCACCACTATTATGTAATGAACCACAAGTGTTGATTTTGGGATCGATACCTGGGGATCGTTCTATTGAGATGCAGCAATATTATGGGCATCCGCAAAATAGATTTTGGAGGGTGCTTGCAATGGTGTTTGAGGCAGATATTCCAGCTAATTATGAGGAGAAAAAGGGGTTGCTTGCAGATAATAATATCGCACTCTGGGATGTAGCTCACCGAGCTAGCCGTAAAGGGAGTATGGATAGTGCAATTAGAGATGAGGAGCCAAATGATATAGTAAAATTGCTTGCTGAAAATAAGACGATTCAGACTATTGCTTTTAACGGAAAAAAGGCGGAGCAGCTGTTTGATCGATACTTTGAACGATTCCCAAATATACGCTATCTGTCAATGCCTAGTACAAGCCCTGCAAATGCAGCTTGTGGTTTTGAAAAGCTTTGCAAACACTGGAAACAAATAATAATATGAGAACAATATGAAGGCAAGATAGGATATTAGATGACAGATATCAGAGCTTGATTTTATTTTGAACTATTGAGAAGAATATAATACCGCTAAAACGAAAAAGTAATGATAATTGAATTATTTGATAATATATCTCTGCGAGCTTTGAAAAGAGGGGATGAGGAGGATATTTATAGTGCTATTGATTCTCAGCGAGAGTATCTTAGCCGTTGGCTCCCGTTTGTGGCTTTTACCACATCTGTAGAGTTCACAAGAGGGTTTGTAGAGTCTGTACTTAATCTTCCTAAAGATGCTTGTGAGCCCACTTTTACAATTCGAAAAGATGATAAGCTAATTGGTTTAATTGGGCTTAAAGCAACTGATAGAGATAATCATAAAACGGAGATTGGGTATTGGCTTTCGCAGAGTGAACAGGGCAAGGGTATTATTACTCGTGCTGTTGCAGTGCTTTGCAAATATGCTTTTGAGGATCTTTTGATGAATAGGGTACAGCTAAAATGTGCCGTTGGGAATACTGCAAGCAGTAATATTCCAAAGCGTTTAGGATTTACGTTTGAAGGGGTTGAACGTGCAGGGGAGTTATTCCCCGACGGCACATTTAAGGATTTGGAGATATATAGTCTATTGAAATCTGAAAATTCGATCACTACTGACATAGGGTTGTCACTATACTAGTGTATTTTTGTGGTTATAATTAATTAAAACATAAAGAAATGAGAGTAAGACCTTATCTTATATTCAATGGCAATGCCGAAGAAGCAGCAAACTTTTATGTAGAGGCTTTTGGTGGAAAAATTGATAACCTGACACGTTTTGGGGATTGTATGCCAGATACTCCCGATGAGTATAAATCTAAAATCATCCACCTTTGTCTTACAATTGGAGATGATGCCTTTGGTATCGCGGATGCTCAGATTGGAACTTCAACAAATTTTGGTAATGGACAGGTAATTACAATTTATGCCCAAAACCAAGAGCAGGTAACATCATTTTATAATGCTCTATCTCAAGGTGGAACTATACAATGTCCATTACAATCTACATTCTATGCTAAACAGTATGCCGAATTAACTGATCGCTTTGGTGTTCATTGGGCACTATTTTTTGAATAGCCTATGAATAGAGTTGACCGTATATCTGCAATCCTTGTGATGCTTCAATCTCGTTCGGTAGTTCGGGCGGTAGATATTGCAAAGCGCTTTGATATTAGTCTCAGGACTGTTTATCGAGATATGAGCTCTTTGTATGAGGCTGGGGTGCCGATATGTGGTGATGCCGGAGTTGGTTATTCACTTATTGATGGCTACAGGCTTCCTCCGCTGATGTTTACTCAGGCGGAGGCTTTAGCTTTTGTTACGGCAGGTAAATTTGTTGAGCAACTTACCGATATAGAAAATACCAATCATTTTAATAGCGGGATGGATAAGATTCGTGCTGTGCTTAAAAGTATGGATAAGAATAGCCTTGAAAGGCTTGATAGTAGTATTGAGGTGTATCGCAATAAAAGGCTACCCGGCTCAAAATTTCCCAATCTGCTAAATATAATCATGGAAAGCATAGCTGATCAAACCATACTTGGGATGAGATACTATACTCCCTCTCGTGAGGCTTTCTCAGAAAGAGATATTGAGGTGGTGGGAATTTCGTTTGTTCACCCATATTGGTATTTGGTTGCTTGGTGTCATCTGAGAAGTGAGTATCGTAATTTTAGAATAGATAGGATTGAGGAGCTCTCTAAGAGAGAGACTAAATTCACAAAAAAGCATCCTCCACTTAAGGAACTTGGTTATGATTGTGACGATGCACCACTAACCAAAGTTGTAATGCACACTACAAAGGAGACAGCACAATATATGGGGTATCAAAAATACTATTTCGGGCTTATCTCTGAGATTGAAACTGATGGTGTAGTTGAGCAGATATATATGTGTTATTATACTGAAAGCATTGCTCGTTGGGCGTTGGCTTATACAGATACAACTAAAGTTGTTGAACCACCAGAGGTTAATGAGAAAATAGAACAAATCTTATCAAAGAGATTATAATCATGGAGTATAAATATATAACACTCTCAAAAGAGAATATAGACACTCAGCATATCTGCTGTGCATTTTCAGATAAGAAATGTAAGGAGAGTTACGAGCTTAAAAAAGAGTGGCTCAAAAAAGAGTTTAACAATGGCTATATTTTTAGACGATTGAATGAGAGGGCAAAGGTGTTTATCGAGTACGTACCTGCTGAAAAAGCATGGGTTCCTATTGATGCTCCTGCTTATTTGATGATCGGTTGTTTTTGGGTATCGGGACAATACAAAGGTAAAGGGCACGCAAAAGCACTGCTACAATCAGCAATAGACGATGCAAAACAACAAGATAAAAGCGGTTTGGTGACGGTTGTCGGAACAAAGAAATTTCATTTTATGAGTGACACAGAGTGGTTGCTTAGGCAAGGTTTTGAAACAGTAGAAACATTACCGAATGGTTTTTCATTACTTGCACTTAAATTTGATACAGAAACTCCAAATCCATCGTTCAAGGAGTGCGTACGAAGTGGAGAGTGTTCAGATAAAGAGGGGTTGGTTGTCTACTACACAAATCGTTGTCCTTTTACGGAATATTATGTGGGTGGAGCATTGTGGGTACTTGCAGAGGAGAATAATATACCATTAAAGATAATTAAACTTGAGACAGTGGAGCAGGCACAATCTGCACCTACTCCAGCTACTATATTCTCGGCATTTTATAACGGCAAGTTTATGACTACAGATATTAGTATTTGCACAGAGTCTCGATTTTTGAAATTTATAAATAGGATTAAATAATCATGGAAGATTTAATAAACGGACGTTGCGGCTGGTGTGGCACCGATGAGCTATATACAAATTACCACGATCAAGAGTGGGGGAGATTAGTTACAGATGATAAAATTCTGTTTGAATTTCTTGTTTTGGAGAGTGCGCAAGCAGGGCTTAGTTGGATAACCATACTTCGCAAGCGGGAGGGGTATCGCAAGGCTTTTCATAATTTCGATGTTTGGAAAGTGGCAGCCATGACTGATGAGCAGGCAGAAAGGTTGATGAGCTTTGATGGTATTGTGCGCAATCGCCTGAAAATAAAGGCAACGATTAATAATGCTAAACTTTTTATTGATATACAAAAAGAGTTTGGGAGTTTTTATAACTATACGCTATCATTCTTCCCTTGTAAAAAGCCGATTATAAATAATGTTGAGTCATTTAAGGATATACCTGTATCCTCTGCAGAGTCTGATGCAATGAGCAAAGATATGAAAAAGCGAGGGTTCAAGTTTTTTGGTACAACAATTTGTTATGCTCATTTGCAAGCAACTGGTTTTGTAAATGATCACCTTGTAGGTTGTATTTGTAAAGGGAGTTATTAAATTTGTTGTGGTTTAGCAACTATATGTATAAATCATATATAAAATATTGCGTAAATTATTATGGATGTAAAAACTTTTATAAATAGCTATAGGGAAGCTTTTGGTGAGAATAGCCAGTTGCCCCTCGTGTTTTGGTTTTCAGAGTTGCCTATTGCTCAGACTGAAAAGCTGGGGCATTGTATTTTTTCTCGTCTTGATGAGGTGTGCAATGGTACTTTGATGAGTTTTAATGAGGATAATATTGCTTGTTTAGGAGGGAAGTTTTATTGTGGATATACTAAGATGCCTGAGCATGTGCCTAATTTTGTATCTATTAAAGAAAAATATAAAAAAACGCCGGAGCTTGTAAAAGAATATGTTGAGCAGGCAAGGGTGCCAAAGGCCAAAGATAAATTCTTAAATTTTGCTAGGGTTGATATGATTGAATCATTTGATGGTAAAGAGGGTGTATTGTTTTATGCTACTCCAGATATGCTGAGTGGGCTCACTACTTGGGCATGGTTTGATCGAAATGAAGATGATGTCGTTTGTTCAAAATTTGCATCAGGTTGTGCAAATGTTGTAAGCTATGCTGTGAGAGAGAATAGGGAAAATGGTTATAGATCTTTTATAGGTCTTTTTGATCTCTCGGCGCGTCCTTATGTTAAGAGCAATATTCTTACTTTTACTATTCCTATGTCGAGATTTAAGGTGATGCTTGAAGCGATGCGTGAATCATCTCTTTTTGGGACTCATGCGTGGGATAAAGTGAGAGATAGAATCGTGAATGAAAGTGTTATTTGATAAAAAATGATATTTTTGCAGTTCTTATACTTGGAAAAATGGATATATCGACTGTTAAAGCACTTTATTTTAGT
Organism: uncultured Muribaculaceae bacterium; assembly: GCA_964649555.1. Lineage (GTDB taxonomy): Bacteria > Bacteroidota > Bacteroidia > Bacteroidales > UBA932 > Egerieousia. Next base: position 5,294 of record CAZYQA010000026.1, on the reverse strand, counting down.
GCCACAAATACTACACAAACTATCGTACGAATGGTTGCAAAACAAATTCGTGCTGATTTTAAAGAAATAAATATAACCAGCAAACCTATCAATAATATTTTGTTTGATCCTGAAGAATTATTAGTTGTGGGTATGCCTGTTTATTCCGGGCGTATTCCTCAAATTGTTTTAGGCTCTCTCGCTAAACTTCAAGGTAATGGAGCTCCTGCTATAGTTATCAGTGTTTATGGGAATAGGGATTATGATGATGCATTGCTTGAGCTTAAAAATATTATTGAAAAACAAGGTTTTAAGGTGGTTTCTGCAGCAGCTGTAATTGCACAACACTCTATTATGCCGGAAGTGGGTGCAATGCGTCCTGATAATAAAGATAAGGAGCTTATTGCGAAATTTGCTTTGGATAGTATTGATGCTGTCAGAAATATTGCAGACATAAATGTTGTGCCGCCTATTCACGTAAAAGGGAATTACCCTTATAAGGAGGCTAAAGGTGTGCCTTTGCATCCAAAAGGGGATAATAGGTGTAATAATTGTAATTCTTGTGTCAATCAATGTCCTGTCGGGGCTATTTCAGCAGATAATCCTCGCAATAATGATAATTCTAAATGTATATCTTGTGGGCGTTGTATAGTTGTTTGTCCTCAAAAATCGAGAGGTTATAAAGGCCTGATATATCGAATTGCTCAATGGAAATTTACTAAAGATAATAGTTCACGCAAAGAGCCGGAGTTCTTCTTCCTAAAGCGCTAAATCAATATAATTTACTTAAACTAAATATCCTTCTATTGTGTTATTAATAAGTTTTATTATTGATATAAAGGATATTGAGATGCAAAGTAATTTAAGTAAAGAACCGGTTTTTGATGGAGTGGGATATGAGCCCTCTTTATATTCTCGTGCTATGTTTGTTCCCCTTAAAACAGATTATGATTATACAATGTATAGTAATCCGAATGCAGATAAAGGTAAAAAAATATTGGTTGTTTGCACAGAGGATAAGTATTTGACAATGGCTAATGGTAAGAAGTTCTCTACTGGTAATCATCCGGTTGAGACTTTTGTGCCTCTACTACATATGGAGTCTGCAGGTTTTGAAGCAGATATTTTTACTGCAACAGGTAGGCCTGTTTGTTTAGAAATGTGGGCAATGCCAAATGAAGATGACGCTGTAAAAGGGATATATAAGAAATATATGTCAAAGCTGGAAAAACCAAAAAGTCTGCATGATTTTGTTGCTAAACAAATGAGCTCTGCTGTAGAATATGTTGCAGTGTTTATTCCGGGAGGACATGGAGCATTAATTAGTCTTCCCAAAAATAAAGATCTTAAAAAGATAATAGAATGGGTTTTAGAAAAGGATAAATTTATGATGGCTATTTGTCATGGTCCTGCTGAATTACTATCTGCTGCTATAGATGAGACGCCTGATAATTATCCATATAAAGGGTATAAAATAAACTCTTTTCCAGATGCGGTTGATAAAACCTTACCCTCTATTGGTTATGTTCCCGGTGAGATGCCATGGTTTTATTGTGAGAGATTAAGGAGTCTTGGAGTAGATATATTAAATAACAATGTATCCGGAGCTTGTAATGCGGATAGAAAATTATTAACAGGTGATAGCCCTATGGCTGCTAATTCTTTTGGCAAGATGTGCGTAAATGCGCTATTGGGGTAGATTGAGTATAAAATATTTTTTTATCTTTGTCAGCTCAACCTCAAATATAATTTTATGCCGATTAATAAAAGTGTTTTCCTTACATTTTTAATTTTAGTCTTGAGTAGTATATCATCGTTAGGTCAAACTAAGATTATAGACTCTCTTGAAGTATTACTATCAAAGCATAAAAAGGAGAATACAAGAAAGGTAGATCTTCTAAACAAGTTGGCTTATGAGACTTTTAGGATTGATCCTGAAAAGACTAAGGAGTATGCAAAGATGTCTGCTGATATTGCTGAAAAAATTAACTATCAGGAGGGTATAGCTGCCAGTATATGGGCAAAAGGGCTCTCTATTACAAGAAGTGATAGGGAAGGTGCTCTTGAATTACATTATCAAGCGCTCAGGCTTGCTGAGAAGATAAATGATAAAAAAGGGATTTGTACCTATTTAATTGAGATTGGTATTATAAAGCAGAGCCAGCGTAAATTTGACGAGAGTCTTGAAATTTATGAAAAAGCTTATAAGCAAGTAAAAGAGATTGGTGACAAAGAGCTTGAAGCGAGAGTTCTGATTAATAGAGCATCGATTTTGCGTATTCAGGGAGACGTTGTGGGGGCAGCAGAACAACTACAAATAGCAATGAATATTGCTCAGGAGAATAATTTAGAGCTAGCTTTGGCTTCAGTATATTCAAATCTTGGAATGATACATCAGGTGCAAGGAAACCATGTTTTAGCTTTTGATTACAGGCTAAAATCATTAGCTATTTCTGAGAAAGTTGGATATTATAGCTCGCATATAGTGAATTTGGTAAACTCTGGTGATGCCTTTCAGCGTCAGGGTAGCCATAATTCAGCTATAGAGATGTTTACCAAAGCAAAGCAGTTAGCGTTAGAAAATAAAGATTCTATCCTTTTGTCAACTTGTTATACTCACCTAGGAATAACCTATGAGAAGATGAAGCAATATGATCAGGCTCTTAGTTTATTTCATCAATCTCTTGCTACAGGGAAAGCCTCTGCTAGTATAAAACTAATGACTATTACAAGCTTAGGTACTACTCATTTGGCTTTGGGAGAATATAAAGTGGCAGATCGTTACTTTAATGAGGCAATTGATTTAGTAAAACAACAGGCATCATTAGAAAGAAGACTTGGAGAGGTTTATCTTCAAAAAGGAATACTTCATTTTACGATAAAACAATACGATTCTGCAAAAATATACATATATAAATCTTTGGATATTGCCGAAAAAACAAATTTTGGCACTCTGAAAAAGGATTGTTATGAGCAACTTTCAGCCTTGTATGCTAAAATGGGCAATATAAATAAAGCTTATGAGAGTCAATTGTTATTCAAAAATTTATCGGATAGTTTATTAAGTGATCGTGATATTAGGAAAATTGCTCTATTGGAGAGTACATATAAATTCAAATCAGAGCTGGAATCAATCAAATTTGATAAATCAAAGAGTGAATTGAGGATTAAGAATCAGAGATTAATGATAATTTCGTTGGTTATAATTTCTTTTCTTGTTTTTTCTTTATCTCTTTTGAGTTATTGGAATGGGCGGTTAAAAAAGAAAGTTTTACACCTTGAAATAGATAAGATAAATCAAGAGCTTGAAGAGAATAAGAAAGCGATTGCTCTGGCAAAACTAAAGCTGGTACAAAACTCAGAGAGGGATGCTAAAACTGTTCAGATGCTTGAAAATATTGGGCAGAATGTGCAGAATTCTCATGATGCCCAGGATGATGGGATGAATAATATAAAATCACTAATCAGTGATTATAAATTTAAAGCTAATCATTCTAATTGGGAGGAGTTTGAAACATTATTTGTAAAGGTAAATTCTTCTTTCTGGGAAAAATTAAATACTATCTGTCCTAATCTTACTCCCAATGAACGAAAGCTATGTGTATTTCTTAAACTAAATATGAGCACTAAAGATATAGCTCTTATAACCTTTCAATCTGATGAGGCATTGAAAAAATCCAGACATAGATTAAGGCAAAAATTAGGCTTAGAGAGAGGAGATAATTTATCTGCTTTTATAAATAATTTGTAAGATTATATAGCATAGGAGGTGTTTGCAAAATAATTTGAGTCTTTTGCGTAAATAAAAATTACGCTACCATCTTTAATTGTATTAATTATGGGTTTTGTTACGTTTGTAGGGAGTGCGGGACATCCAAAACTTCTCCCAAGTCTGCCGGCTGAGATTGCAACTTTTGGGTCTGCATAAGATGCGCCATGTATAACAATGGCTCTTTCTCTTGCCTTATCATTTATACCTTTCTCCAGTCCGTCAAGTTTTAAAGAATAGCCATTCTTGCCTTGATATGTACTCTCTGTAAGGTAAAAACCAAGTGAGCTTTTGTGTGAGCCTACTTCGTTGGAAAATGATGTTGCATAATTGGCTCCGCTTTTTACACCGTGAGATACCACAGAAGAGAATAACAATTTTTGTTGTTTAATATCAAAAATAAATAATCTCTCCTCTGTAGAAGATTTTGAAAAATCAATCAGAGTTAGTATATCTTTTTGTTTATTCTCTATTTTATAATATCCGGCTATAGCCATGTAGAATGCTTCGAAGTTTACAATGCCATTCAACCCCATTGAATTATACAATTGTTGTGCGGTATTACTATAAGATGATTTTACCGTGATGGAGTTGGAGTCAAATTTGGTGTTAGCAAAAATTGTTAGTGCTGTTGATAAACTAATTATTATTGTTAAAAAAATACGTGTCATATTTCTAATCTATTACAAAAACGATTGTTCCGTTAATTAAAGCCCATTCATAAATAAATTTAGCATGGGAGCTTGCATTTCTCACACACATGTGTGATAAGGGTATTGTGCCTAATGTGGGGCTATATTCAATTATATCTGTTGATGGTAAATTGGTAGGTACTCCATGTATATATCCACCACTTGAAAAACGGGAAGCATAAGGCGCAAATCCTGCTATCTCATTTGATCCATCTTTTTGATATTCCATTTTATTTTTTTTCTCTTGTATTATAAAAAGCCCTAATGGAGTGCTTTTGGAATATGGTGGTGATTTTTTACCTGTTGTGGCAGGATTCATACTTCTTATAAGCCACTCTCCTTTACTTTTTTTATCCAGAGTAGTAATATTTTGATTCAAAATATCCACAATTATCACTTTGCTAAAAATGATAGTATCTGCAATATGTTTTATATATTTTTTTGGAACGTACCATTGGTTATCTGAATTTGAAGGTTGAACTAATACAAACTCATCTCCATCTGAGATTAATTGTGCAATTGCTCCATCTTCACCATATAATTTGGGTGAGCTACTTATATCATCATTCTCGTATAGAGGTACCCCTTGATAGCGTTCATGTCCTAAAGAATCAACTATACGGTGATAATTATTTCTGCTAAAAGATGAAACTAATGGTGCTTCTCCATTTCTGTTTTTATAGTTTGAAAATAATACCCATTGATAGTTATAAGACATATTTTCAACTAGTGCTAATTTACTTTTTATCTTATCCCACTGAAAGGATCTTTTTGTATCCTTGTATGAGTAAAAATCCTCTAAAGTATATTTATTATATAGTAAATCTTTGTTAAGTTTTATATCATTTGCTGAT
>CAZYQA010000025.1:0-14202 GCA_964649555.1 uncultured Muribaculaceae bacterium | reverse complement strand
GGTGAGATGTGTAAAAAAGATTAATTAACGCTTAGATTAGAAAAAAATATGAAAAAAGGTGTTATTATTTTAATTGTAATTGCTGTTGTAGTATTAGGCTTCTTTTTCTCTATAAAGAACTCATACAATACAATGGTTAGAATGGATGAGGGTGTGCAGACAGCTTGGTCACAAGTAGAAAACGTGTATCAGAGAAGAGCAGATCTTATTCCAAATTTGGTTGCAACAGTAAAAGGATATGCAACACATGAGCAATCAACACTTGAGGGTGTTATTGAAGCTAGAAGTAAAGCTACTCAAATAACAGTAGATGCAGATAATCTTACCCCTGAAGCTCTTGCTAAATACCAAAAAGCACAAGGAGAATTAGGAGCTGCTTTAGGTAAGCTATTAGCTATTACTGAGAATTATCCAGATCTTAAAGCAAATCAAAATTTCTTAGAGCTTCAATCTCAATTGGAGGGTACCGAAAACAGAATCTCTGTGGAGCGTCAGAAATATAATGAAACTGCTAAAGAGTATAATACAACTATCAGACAGTTTCCTAAAAATATCATTGCAGGAATGTTTGGCTTTGAGAAGAAACCTTATTTTGAGGCACAAGAGGGAGCTAATGTTGCTCCTAAAGTTGAATTCTAAAAATTATATCCAATGAAGATTAAAGATTTTCTGCATAAAGAACAGGAGCAGCTTTTAGTGGACTCAATTAAAAGTGCGGAATTACATACTTCGGGAGAGATAAGAGTGCATATAGAATCTAAGTGCGGAGAGAATGTAATTGAAAGGGCTGTATATATTTTTAATTATCTTAAAATGTATAAAACTGCTCAGCGCAATGGGGTATTATTCTACATAGCTGCCGATAGCAGGAAGTTTGCAATTATAGGGGATGAAGGGATTAATAATGTTGTTCCAAACGATTTTTGGGATAATATTAAAAAAGAAATGATTACATATTTTGCTAAAGGAGAATATATAAAAGGGTTGAGTATAGGAATTGAGCAGGTGGGGCACTCCCTTAAAGAGTATTTTCCTTATCAGGATGATGATATAAATGAACAACCAGATGAAATTTCGTACGGTATATAAACTTGTGGCACTATTCTTTTTAGTGCCATTTTGTCTTTTGGCACAGGTGCCTCAAAGGCCTAATCCTCCAAGATTAGTAAATGATTTAGCTCATATATTTACTGCTGATCAGATAAATATTATGGAGAGAGAGCTTGTTGGCTTTGCTGATACTACCTCCAATCAGATTGTTGTAGTAACTGTTCCGGAATTGTATGGAATGGATAAATCTCAGCTTGCTTATGGTATTGGAGAGCAGTGGGGAGTGGGGCAGAAAAAATTCGATAATGGTGTTGTTATCTTGGTAAAGCCTAAGATAGGTAATTCCAGAGGAGAAGTGTTTATTGCTACCGGGTATGGATTAGAGGGGGTACTTACAGATGCCATTTGCAGGAGAATAATTGAGGGGAAAATGATCCCTAATTTTAGGAATGATAATTATTATGCAGGTGTCCAAAGTGCTTTGAGAGTGATTTTACCATTAGTTTCCGGTGAAATATCATCTAAAGAGTTTATGAATAAGGGAGAAGATGAATCGGGAATAGGTGCACTTATCTTTCTTGTCTTCTTAGTAATCTTTGTAGTTGTAATAGCCAGAATGGGTGGAGAAGGGCCTAAAAATATGGGCGGTGGAAACCATAGAGGAGGTAGGAACATGAATGCTATGGATGCTTTATTTCTAGCATCTATATTAAGCTCCGGCAGAGGCAGATCATCAGGTGGCTTTGGCGGTGGTGGAAGTTTTGGCGGTGGCGGCGGTTTCGGCGGTTTTGGTGGAGGGAGCTTTGGTGGGGGAGGAGCTGGCGGATCATGGTAGTTTAAGTTATCTAAAATTGGGATTTTTTTTGCCATTCGCAAGCCTAAAACTCCCTAATTTTATAGTAACTTAAAAAAGATAGGATATTTTCGAAATAAAAATATCAGAATAGCCCCACTCTTCCATTTACCTGTACACAAAACCTGCTCCCTATGATATATATCGTGTATAGCTCTCCCATTATTTATCACTAACACCTCTAGCTGTACACAAAAAGCAGACTACACAGCACAAATCGCGTACAGCTATCACCATTACATCTCGTTTACCTTACACCTGTACACAAAATATGTTCTCCGCCATAAAAAAGGTGTACAGCTATCCATTAAAGAAGATTACTCTTCTTTCTCAAATGCCTTTATAATCTTCGAAACAAGTGGATGACGAACAATATCCTCTTTCTCAAAGTTAATTATTTCAACATCTTTAATACCTTTTACTAAACTAATGACCTTTGGTAATCCAGAGTCGTTTTTGTTTGGCAGATCCACTTGTGTAATATCACCTGTTACAATAAATTTTGCGTTGTTACCCATGCGAGTAAGAAACATTTTTAATTGTCCGAAACTTGTATTTTGAGCCTCATCTAAAATAACAAAAGCATTTTCCAGTGTTCTACCTCTCATATATGCAAGAGGTGCAATCTGTATTGTACCCTCTTCCATTAATAATTTTAATTTTTGAGCCGGAATCATATCCAGTAGCGCATCATATAATGGTTGTAGATATGGGTCAAGTTTATCTTTTAAATCGCCGGGCAAAAAGCCCAATCTTTCCCCTGCTTCTACCGCCGGGCGGGTAAGGATAAGTTTCTTTACCTCTCTATTTTTTAGAGCTCTCACTGCAAGAGCGATTGCCGTATATGTTTTTCCTGATCCTGCTGGCCCCAGTGCAAATATTAGGTCGTTTTTATAATAACCATCTACAAGCTTCTTCTGATTTTTTGTCCTAGCTCTTATAATTTTGCCCTCATTTCCGTAAACTATAATGTCACTCTTTTCAGAGGGTTCTATACCCAATTCGCTCTCTTGAGGCATTAATGATGAGCTTCCTATTCCAAAATCGCTATCCTCAAACATTTGATCTACATCATCAATGTTGAGATTTCTCTTTTTTCTCCTTTTGGCAACAAGTGCATCAATGGATTTTTCAAAATTAATAACATCTGTAAGTGTCCCTTTTACTGTAACTGTATTACCTCTTGGTATTACCTTTAGATTGGGGTAATGGTATGATAATCTGTTGATAAGTCTGTCATTTACTCCGAATATCTCAACAGGATCAATTTCTGTTAGTGTTATTTTTTTCTCTGCCATATTTTATTGTATTATCTTTTTTCTTTTATCTGTTTTTTTATCAGAATGTTGTTGTAGGTATCAATCATTCTTTGATATTGAGCTTTATTTCTGGTCTGGTTTTTTAACCTGATTGCCTGCTCAATAGGGATTGTTGTATATTTATCAGCAAACTCGTTGGGCTTGTATGTCCATAAATACTCATATTTGGGCATTTTTATTTCAACTTGTTGTGTAAAGTGATCTTTTACTATATCGAAGTAAACCATCAATCCCAATTGTGTGTATGATGGATCACTTTGGTTTGATATATAGTTGCCTAATGAATAGAAAACAAACTTGCTTATATTGTTGTTCTCATTTTTGTGTATTATTCCATCTTGTGTTACGTGAGGGTGACTCCCTATTATGATTCTTACCCCCTCTCTGAATAGGAATTCAGCTAGTTTTTCTTGTTCTCTGTTTTGCTTTAGCTGATATTCGTTGCCCCAGTGGGGGAGGGCTATTATGATGTCTGCTTTCTTATTTTTTGCCCTTTGAATACTGTTTTTTATCTCTAGGGTATCAAGGAAACTCACTTTCATGGGGTGCGGAACTTTAATTCCGTTTGTTCCGTAAGTGAAATTTATAATTGCTATCTTGATGTTATTCTTATTTATAATTATAGGGGATCGCATAAGCATCTCCAAACTATCTCTGTAGCATCCGGTGTGGTTTATATTCAATGAATCGTAGATATTCAGTGTCCTTTCTGCTCCTCTTTTTCCTTTATCCATTATGTGATTGTTGGCCGTGAGAAACACATTAAAGCCCGCTTTTTTTGCATCGAAAGCTATTTGATCTGGTGCACTAAATGTGGGGTAGCCCGAGTATGGGTATCCGGCTAATGAAAATTCCATGTTGGCACCTGCTATATCTGCTTTATCGATATATGGTTTAATATGCTCAAATGCGTAATCGAAATTGTATGTGGATAGTTCTTTATTGCTGTTTATTAGTGCATTATTAATTTGAGGTATGTGTTGCATTACATCTCCTATGAAAAGAAATGATAGTGTGTCATACATCTTTTTTAAGCTCACTGCTTCTACTGTGTGGGTAAATCTCTTATTCAGAGCTTGTGAATAAGAGTTTATAGGGATTGATAATATTATCGTTAGATATATAGAGGATATAAGAATCCTTTTCTTCATATTATTTCTCTTCAATAATTTGTATTGTAGGTATCTCCAGCCTTACCGAAAGCCATGATTGTAATGATTCTAATTCTTTAGCAGAAAGGGGCGATGAGAATTTAACAAAAGCAATAATTTGCTCTTCTTTTAATTTTTGCACGGTAGATGTTTTTCCACTTTTCTTTACATCTGCCTTTGTGCCCCTTGTAATAGAGATAGAAATAAGCTCCGGGTATTGCGCAAATACCTCTTTTGCTATTTGCTCTGTAGGTAGCTCTTTCTTTTTTAGGGAGTCTAATTCTCTTTCGAGCTTAGTTATTACCTCGTCTCTCTTTTTTATCTCAATCTCATTGAGCTGATATATGCTTTTTATTACCTCTCCTTCTGATATATCTTTATTGGCATATGTGCTCCCTTGATTAATGATTAGTTGATCTTTTGTAATATTATATGCTTCAAGCCTGTTTTCTAATATGCCAATCTCTTTTGTTGTAAGAGCTTCTCCTGCAATTGATATTGTGATTGAAGAGTTTTTTCCTGCACCATGGCTTATTTGATAATCATATATGTAGCTGTTAGCTAAATTTTTATTTTCAGTAATAAATTTTTTTGCATTTTGATTGAATCTGCTCTCGTTTACCACTACAAATGCAGAATAAATACTAGGAATTATAAGGATAATTGTGAAGATTGTAATTGTTCTGTGTACTTTTTTTTGTTTTATTTTATCTGAAAATTGTACCAGTGGAAAGTGTAGATATCTTACTGTTAAGAATGTGGCTAGTGCAATAAATACCGAGTTTATAAAGTATAGATAAAATGCACCAATGAAGTATATAAAATTTCCATTTGCTATGCCGTATCCTGCTGTGCATAATGGTGGCATTAAGGCAGTTGCAATGGCTGCTCCTGCAATTACAGTTCCTTTATCCTTTCTGCATACCTCTACAATTACCGCAAGCCCTCCGAAAAGAGCAATGAATACATCATATATTGTTGGGTTTGTCCTTGCTAATAGCTCAGATGGATTTTCTAAAGCCAGAGGTGTGATGAGGAAGAAAATGGATGATGCGATGATGCTTATAAATGTCATTATAAGCAAGTTTTTGAAGGATTGCTTGAGCAGGCTGGTATCGTTTATTCCGAGTGCCAACCCGATACCCATAATCGGCCCCATTAATGGGGATATTAGCATGGCTCCGATTACTACCGGGATAGAGTTGACATTTAATCCTACACTTGCAATTACAACTGCAAAAATGAGGATCCATACATTAGGGCCTTTAAATTCTATATTTGATACAATATGGGATTGAGCTTTTTCAATATCGATATGATTACTAATATTGGTAATCTTCTTTAATTGTCTGAAAAATAGATTCATAATAATTGTGGTTGCGAAAATTAATTACTATTTCTTGTTATTTGGTTTTGTAAATATACATTTTTTTTGCCATTGCCCCATTATTTCATACTTTTGTGTGTATTACCAATAATTATAATTATGAAGCGGACTATTTCTTTAATTCTACTGCTCTTTACTTTAACTTCCTGCGATTGGGTAAGGTCTACACTTGGAATGGCAACTAGTAAAGATATTGAAAGAGCCAAACTCAAACTTATTCAGGAAGAGGCACAAAGGAAAAGGAAAGCAGACTCGATAGCTTTTATAAAAGATTCTATAAAATATGCAACGTTACTTGTGGAGAAGCCTAAAAAAGAGTTGGAGAAACGTTTTTATATTATAGCAGGGAGTTTTCACGAGGATGGAAATGTTTCGGCTATGGTGAAAACTCTTGAAAAGGAGGGGTATTCACCTGAGACTATAGAGTTTAAGAATGGATATATGCTGGTATCAATAGGTGGATTTAATAGTTTTAGAGAGGCTAGAAAAGCATTTAATGAGTATGAGGAGAAAGAGCTTTGTGCTTATGATACTTGGATTTATGATTTGAAACAAAACCTTCATGTCAAATAAGTTGAAGGAATATAATAAACAAAAATAAACATATAAAATAAAATGAAACATACTGCTTTTACCCAAAAACATATTGATTTGGGTGCAAAAATGGTTCCGTTTGCAGGCTATAATATGCCTGTTGAATATACTGGTATTAAAGATGAGCATGCTGCTGTACGTGAGAATGTTGGTGTTTTTGATGTATCGCACATGGGTGAGTTTTGGGTTAAAGGGCCTAACGCATTAAGATTCTGCCAATATGTTACTTCTAATGATGTTGCAGTTTTATCTGCAGGTAAAGTTCAATACTCTTGTTTCCCTAATGGAAAAGGTGGAATAGTAGATGACTTATTAGTATATTGTATAGATGAGCAAACTTATTTATTGGTAGTAAATGCTGCTAATATTGATAAGGATTGGGCTCATTTATGTGAGATTGCTCCTAAGTTTGATATTACTCCGGGTAAAGAGTTGTATAATGCTTCTGACGAGATTTGCCAATTAGCTATCCAAGGGCCTAATGCTTTGAAGATTGTTCAAAGAATGTGTGACCAACCTGTTGAGGATATGCCATATTATACTTTCAAAAAATGTACAATTGCAGGTATTCCTAATGCAATTATCTCTACTACAGGCTATACCGGAGCAGGTGGATGCGAAATTTATGTTGCTAATGAGGATGGGGAAAAATTATGGAATGCGCTATTCAAAGCTGGTGAGGCTGAAGGTATCAGACCTATCGGCTTAGGTGCAAGAGATACTTTGAGATTGGAGATGGGATTCTGCTTATATGGCAATGATATAGATGATACTACTTCTCCTATTGAGGCTAACTTAGGCTGGATCACTAAATTCAGCGAGGCTAAAGGTGATTTCTTAGATAAAGAGACTCTTCTTAAACAAAAAACTGAAGGGATTACAAGAAGACTTTGCGGTTTTGAGATGGTAGATAAAGGTATTGCAAGACATGGCTATGATGTTTGTGATGTTGAGGGTAGAAAAATAGGATATGTTACTTCAGGAACTATATCTCCTTCTACAGGAAAAGCTATCGGAATGGCTTATGTTGAAGCTCCTTTCTATAAAGCAGATTCAATTATCTATATTAAAGTGAGAGAGAAACTATTGAAAGCTGTGGTTGTTAAAACCCCTTTCTATAAATAATAGTAGAGTTATATGTCTATTGGGAAAGATAATGTAATAGACTGGGCAAAAAATGTATCCTTTGCAGTGACTATTTGTGACTGCAAAGGATTTATTATTTATGCAAACGAGAAATCACAAAGTGTGTTTGCAAAACATGGCTCGTTAATTGGAAGAAACTTAAAAGATTGTCATCCTCGGAAAGCATGGGAGATGATTAATTTATTACTTGATACGCAAAAATCAAACTCATATACAATTGAGAAAAAGGGTGTTAAGAAGATAATTCATCAAACACCTTGGTATGAGAATGAGGGAGAAAATAAAAAATTGGGAGGATTAGTAGAGATATCTATTGAGATACCATTTGAAATGCAAAATTTTATACGAGAATAATAGATATTAGATTTATGAACAATTTTAAATTTGTACACAACAATATTAATGTGTACGATCTTCAAAAGAGCCTTGATTTTTACGAAAAAGCGCTAGGATTAACAGAGATTAGAAGAATTACTCCACAAGATGATAGCTTTATCATTGTTTACTTATCGGATGGATCATCTGTGCATAACTTAGAGCTTACTTGGCTAAGAGATTGGGAAAGACCTTACAACTTGGGGGATAATGAATTTCACCTGGCTTTCAGAGCGGAGGATTACGATGCAGCTCATAAATTGCACTCCGAAATGGGATGTATATGTTATGAGAATCCAACAATGGGAATCTATTTTATTGTTGATCCTGATGGATATTGGGTGGAGATTTTACCTTCGAGATAATTTTATTTGATTAAATATTTATGATGAGCATTTTTAACAAGCTGTTTTATACTTTCTTATTAGTAGTATTTGCAATCCCTTCTTTCTCTCAGAATAAGGATATTGAGAAGAATTTGAGGAAATATGTTGATTTTATAACTGCTGATTCTTTGATGGGGCGTTTTGCCGGAAGCCAAGGGGAAAGGATTGTTGCAAATTATGTATATGATGAGTTAGCTAAAGCAGATGTTGATATGCTCACTCCCAGAGATGGAGAGGATTTCTTTTTTGTAAATAAGGATACGTTACAATCGAGAAATATTATAGGTATTATCCCCGGTTATGATAAAAATCTGAAAGATGAGTATATAGTGATAGGTGCTCATCTGGATCATCTTGGTACAAACAAAGTGAATCATAATGGTAACGAGGTGCTCCAAATTTATTCAGGTGCCGATGATAATGCTTCTGGTGTTGCAACACTTTTGGAAACGGCAAAGTTGATATCGGATAACAGGTTTATGTTTAGGCGTTCTGTTATATTTGCTCTCTTTGGAGCAGAGGAGCTTGGAATGGTGGGGAGCTGGTATTTTCTTAACAGATCGTTTAAGGATACCAACAGTATTGTAATGATGGTGAATCTTGATATGGTAGGTAGGAGTACAGGAGATAATAAGATGCAAGTATTTACGGCATCTGATAACCCCGATCTTACTGCAATTATTAAAACGGTTTCTGAGAAATCTATCTTTTTGAAACCTTCTGTTTCTCCTGTAGATTATTTTCCGTCGGATCATAGATTATTTCACGAAAAGGGGATTCCTGTAGTATTATTCACCTCTGGAGTGCATAGAGATTATCATACTCCAAGAGATACTAAAGATAAATTAGATTATAATCAGATGGCTCATTTGTCGGAGTATGTGTTTTCTTTGGTTGAGATTGCAGCCAACAGAGATAGTAAAGTATCTAAGAGTGTACATGGCGAAGTGAAACAATCTGTTAGCGGGAAAGAGATTATTTATACGCAGCAGGATGTTGATAAAAGAGCTACATTTATTCATGGAGATGAAAGGCAGTTTTTGGATAAATGGGTTTATCCTTATATAAAGTACCCTGAGAGCGCTATTGCTGCCGGAATCGAGGGGCGTGTAATAGTTGAGTTTATTGTGGGTAATGATGGTAAGGTGAGGGATGTAACTATAGTTAGGGGCTTGGATGATGAAATTGATGATGAGGTGATAAAAGTTGTTTCGGCATCCCCAAAATGGAAGGCTGCAAAAGTTGATGATTCTAATGTAAGCGTTAAAATTTCCATACCTGTTGAGTTTAGGCTCTCAAAAGATCGTGAATTCAAGATAAAGCGTTAATTATCCTATTTTGCATAAGAAAAAATAGCTACATTTGCACATTAAAATAAAGTGTTCAAATGGAGTATAATTTTATAGATATTGAGAAGAAGTGGCAAAAGTTTTGGGCGGATAATAAGACTTTTGAGGTAAAAACAGATGAGACTAAACCTAAATATTATGTTTTGGATATGTTCCCGTACCCATCAGGTGCCGGGCTACACGTGGGGCATCCTCTAGGATATATCGCTAGTGATATTTTTAGCAGGTATAAAAGACATAAAGGTTTTAATGTACTACATCCGATGGGATATGATGCTTTTGGCTTGCCTGCCGAGCAATATGCTATTCAAACAGGGCAACATCCAGCTACAACTACTTCTAAAAATATAGAGAGATATAGAGAGCAACTTGATAGAATTGGGTTCTCTTACGATTGGAGCAGAGAGATTCGTACTTGCGATCCTGAATATTATAAATGGACTCAATGGGCATTTCTTAAAATGTTCAATTCTTATTTTAATAATAATACTTCTAAAGCAGAGCCTATCAGCGAGCTTATTTCAATTTTTGAGAAAGAGGGAAATACTAAAGTTAATGCTGCATCATCTGATGTTGCTTCTTTTAGTGCCCAAGAGTGGAATAGCTTTAATGAGGCTCAAAAAAGCGATATCTTAATGAAATACAGACTTGCCTTCCAAGGTGAGACAGCTGTAAACTGGTGCCCTGCTTTGGGTACTGTATTAGCTAACGATGAGGTGAAAGAGGGATTATCTGTGAGAGGTGGACACCCTGTTGAGCAAAAAATGATGAAACAATGGCTTTTAAGAGTTTCGGCTTATGCTGATAGACTTTTAGAGGATCTTAATAGTGTGGAGTGGACAGATGCTCTTAAAGAGATGCAAAGAAACTGGATAGGAAAATCGCAAGGTGCTGAGATGGTGTTCAAAGTATCTAATGAGAATCCTGTTTGTGGTGAGAGAGCAGATTATGACATGACAATCTTTACTACAAGAGCTGATACTGTTTTTGGTGTTACTTTCATGGTGCTTGCTCCGGAGAGTGAGTGGGTTGATAAACTGACTACTAAAGAGCAAAAAGAGGCGGTAGAGGAGTATTTGAAAGAGGCTAAGAAGAAGACAGAGAGGGAGAGAATGACCGAAACCAGAAAGGTAACAGGCGTTTTCACTGGCTCTTATGCTGTTAATCCTTTTACACATGAAAATGTGCCCGTTTGGATAAGTGAGTATGTGCTTGCAGGATATGGAACCGGTGCTATTATGGCGGTTCCGGCTCACGATAGCAGGGATTACAATTTTGCTAAACAATTCAATTTGCCAATTATTCCGTTAATTGAAGGGTGTGATGTATCAGAAGAGAGTTTTGATGCAAAGGATGGCATTATGTGTAATAGCGGATTCTTGAATGGCTTATCTGTAAAAGAGGCTATTCCTGCTGCAATAGATGAAGTTGAGAAATTAGGGCTAGGTAGAAGAAAGATCAATTTCAGATTGAGAGATGCTATCTTTTCAAGACAAAGATATTGGGGTGAACCATTCCCAATTTATTATAAAGATGGTATTGCAACTCCTGTCCCAATGGAGGATCTGCCTATTGTATTACCTGAGGTTGATAAATTCTTGCCTACAGAGAAAGGTGAGCCACCTTTAGCAAGAGCAAAGGATTGGACATACAAAGGCTATCCGCTTGAAACCAGTACTATGCCGGGTTTTGCAGGGAGTAGCGCATATTATTTAAGATATATGGATCCTCATAATAATGAGGGACTTGTGAGCAAAGAGGTAGATGCTTACTGGAAAAATGTAGATCTTTATATCGGGGGTACCGAGCATGCTACGGGGCACCTTATCTATTCTAGATTCTGGAATAAATTTTTATTTGATTCAGGATTTGTTGTGGAGAATGAGCCTTTCAAAAAGTTGATAAATCAAGGTATGATCCAAGGGCGTTCAAACTTTGTTTATAGAGTGAAAGGGACAAATACATTCGTTTCATTGGGGTTGAAAGATGGTTATGATACTACACCTATCCACGTAGATGTTAATATCGTATATAATGATAAATTAGACATGGATGCATTTAAGGCTTGGATGCCTGAGTATGCAAATGCTGAGTTTATCTTAGAGGATGGAGAGTATATCTGCGGATATGCAGTGGAGAAGATGAGTAAATCTATGTTTAATGTTGTAAATCCCGATAATATCTGTGATAATTATGGCGCAGATACTTTGAGATTATATGAAATGTTCTTAGGGCCACTTGAGCAATCTAAGCCTTGGGATACAAAAGGTATTGATGGAGTACACAGGTTCTTAAAGAAATTCTGGCGATTATTCCAAGATGCAGAAGGTAATATATCTGTATCTGATGATAAAGCTACACCTGCAGAGTTGAAAGTATTACATAAGCTGATATCAAAGATTGAGCAAGATATTGAGTCTTTCTCATTCAATACATCTGTAAGTGCATTTATGATTGCAGTAAATGAGTTACAAGATCTTAAATGTAATAAGAGAGAGATTCTTGAGCAAATGATTATTTTATTATCTCCGTTTGCACCTCATATCTCAGAAGAGCTATGGAGCCAAATTGGAAATCAAGGAAGTGTATCACAAGCTCAATTCCCTATATATAATGAGGCTTTTACTATTGAGAACTCTTTTGAGTATCCTGTCTCTTTCAATGGAAAGATGAGGTTTAAGTTGGAGTTACCTAAGAGTATGTCTAAAGAGGAGGTTGAAGCAGCAGTGAGAGCAAATGAGAATACTGCTAAATATGTAGGTGAGGGTGGAATTAAGAAAATAATTGTTGTTCCATCTAAAATTATTAATATAGTGTGCTAAAATTATATCACATAGATGCATTCGCAAGCAGAGTTTTTGAAGGGAACTCTGCTTGTGTTGTACTTTTGGATAGAGTGCTGGAAGATAGGCTCTTATTGAAAATAGCTGATGAGAATGCAGTTGCTGAGACAGCGTTTATTTTACCTGTAGATGGAGATCTTATTTTGAGATGGTTTACTCCAGATTTGGAAATGGACTTATGTGGCCATGCTACTTTAGCTGCAGCTTTTGTAATTTTTAATTATTATAAGGAGTATATTATTAATAATAAGGTTTGCTTTGATACTTGTGAGGGGGATATTATTGTAGAGAGGGAAAGTTTGGAAGATGAAGGGTATATCTATAGTTTGGATTTCCCTATGAGAAAGGGTGCCAAAGCTCAATTACCAAAAATAATTTCTGATTCTTTAAGTATTCAACCTCAAGAGGTTTATTTATCACGAGATTATCATTTGGTTTACAGCTCTGCTGAGCAAATAAGCAACCTTGTAATTAATAGAGAGGAGTTTGACAAAATAAATTTAGGGCAGGGGGGAGTAGTTGTATCTGCACCGGGATATGATAAGTATGATTTTGTATCGAGATTCTTTACTCCGCAAGCATCTATCTTAGAGGATCCTGTTACCGGGTCGGCGCATTGTACCCTTGCACCTTATTGGGGTAAAAGGCTGAAAAAAGAGATATTAAATGCTCGCCAAATTTCAAAAAGGGGTGGGGATTTAGTGTGCAAACTAAAAAATGATCGTGTTATAATAAGCGGTAGTGCCGTTTGTTACTTAAAAGGGGAAATTTCAATTTAAAAACAGATATGGTTAAAAATATATTTAAGGAGCTTAAATCTTATATAATTATTACTATCGGTATTATTATATATTGTTTTAGTTGGGAAGCATTCATAATCCCTAAAGGGATTTCCGGTGGAGGTGTAACCGGTGTGGCATCTATAATATATTATGCAACAGAGTTTCCAATCTCTTATTCTTATTTCTTAATAAACTTGGTATTAATCCTCATCGGGATAATAGTGCTGGGTAAAGGGTTCGGCTTTAAGACAATTTATAGTATTCTGGTGGCAACAGTTATGTTCCAGATTATGCCCGATATAGAGTGGATTGTAAACTTTTCGGATATACCCGATACGTTCCTTAATGCGCTTATCGGCGGTACTTTAAGTGCTTTTGGTATTGCTGCTATTTTTATGCAGGGGGGAAGTACAGGAGGGACAGATATTATAGCACTGATTGTAGCCAAATATAGAGAAACATCTCCCGGACGTGTATTTTTATATTGTGATCTTATTATTATCGGATCAATCTATCTTTTGCCCGGCAAGAGTTTGCAAGATGTAATTTATGGTTACATACAGATGGTCTCTTTCTCTTATATGATAGATGTAATCTTAACAGGAACAAAGCAATCTGTTCAAATATTAATTTTTACTTCTAAGTATAATGAAGTGGGAGATGTTTTGAGCAAAGAGATGGAAAGGGGGGTAACCGCTCTCAATTCTGTGGGATGGCATAGTGGAAAAGAGGGGAAAGTATTGGTAGTGATTGCTAGAAAACAGCAACTTCAGGAATTGATGGCAGCTATAATGGAGGTTGATAATAAGGCATTTATTTCTGTATGTTCTGCTATGAGCGTATATGGAAATGGGTTTGAGGTTGTGAAAAGTAAACGAAAAAGCAAGAAATTTTTTAGTATCTAAAATATGTCAATAACATTAAAAAAATTTTTATCAGAATTAAAAGCCTACTCCGTTATCACTAT
>CAZYQA010000024.1:0-14847 GCA_964649555.1 uncultured Muribaculaceae bacterium | reverse complement strand
GGAGTTTTATAGCCATAAGTTTGAAACATCTTTGGGGAACAGATATTTTAGAAATTTTAATCTTAAAGCAGGTATCAGATATGAGGTATTTGATTATAAACAGGCATATTATACTGCGCCTGATGCTGATGGAGATTATGATTTTCAACTTAAAACTCGTGGGTATTTGAGCTATTTTGCAACTGCTTTAATGGATAATAGAGATGCTCAATATTTCCCAAATACGGGGCTTAAATTTGATGTGGGAGCAGAATTTTTTCAGACTAATTTTCATAAAGATTTCAAGCATTTTGGTACTATGAATATTGATGTTGCAGGGGCTATTCCTATTTCGGATCGGATTAATTTCTTACCCGCATTTTATAGTAGAGTAATTATAGGAGATTCTGAGGAGGTACCTTATCTTAATTACTTGGGGGGTACTGAGCCGGGGCGTTATCTTCCGCAGCAAATTCCATTTATAGGTATCAATCATGCTAATTATTTTGAAAATAGCGTTATGGTGGGGCGTATGGATTTAAGAACAAGGATTGGAAAGAAGCATTTCATTTATGCACAAGCCAATTATGCAAGAACGTCTATGAATTTTGGGGATATTTTTGGTAGGAATTCTTCAGATTATTGGGGTGTTGGTGCGAAATATTCTTATAATTCCGCTTTTGGCCCATTATCATTTAATGTCTTTTGGTCTGATTATAATAATAAAGTTGGAGCATATCTGAATTTAGGATATTATTTTTAATTATTTCGGATGGATAAAAAATTGTTACTTAGTAGGCTTGAAGCTACTTGTGTGCGAAGAGAGTATTGTGTTGGGCAAATAGAGAAGAAACTTTCTAAGTATATTTATGAGGAGGCTATTTCGAGAGAGGATTCTTTATGGATTATTAATGAGTTGATTGCTAATAGATTTGTGAGTGATGAGCGCTTCGCAAATGCTTATGTGAGAGATAAATATACTATTCAGGGATGGGGGAGCAAGAAAATAGAGTTTCATTTAAGAAATATGGGGGTAGCTTCTGCGGTAATAGCAGAGGCTATTGCTACAAATGTACGCTCCGATAATTCAATTCTGGATAAAATACTTGAGCGTAAATGGAACTCCCTCTCAAAAGAGGAGAATATCTATAAGCGGCGCGAGAAGGTCTTACGTTTCGCTTTAAGCCGCGGCTTTGATTACGCTGATATTCTGGCTAGGTTACCTAAATAAAAATATCGCGCAATCCGTATATGTAAATCGCTGATTGTTAATATGTTCTGAAATAAAGTTGCGCCTTTTGCAGAGCTAGGTAACCTAGCTATCGGAAAGGCGCAACTTTTTTTGTAGATTTGTGGTTTGATAAATGTTGTATATTATGAATGATTTTAGAGAGCGCTTGGATGCGTTAAGGAGGTCTCTTTGACTATGCCGGTAAAGTAGAGCAAGTTGAAAGAGATACAGCAGTGAGTATTAAAGATGGATTTTGGGATGACCCGGCTCAGGCTGAGAAGTTTTTGAAAAATTTGTCGAGTATAAAATTTTGGGTAACTTCGATTGATAAAATTGAGAGTGCAATAGCGGATCTTGATATATTGGCAGAGATGGGAGCTACTCAGGAGGAAATTGAGCAGGAGGAGATAGGCATTGAGAGCAAGATACAGGAGTTGGAAGTGAAGAGTATGTTGGGTGAGGAGGGGGATAATTTGGGTGCTTTACTTAAAATAAATTCCGGAGCAGGGGGCACTGAGAGTAATGACTGGAGTATGATGCTTATGCGTATGTACATAAGATGGGGGGAGCGTAATGGATATAAAGTTACGGTTTTTGAGGTGCAGGATGGTGATGAAGCAGGGATAAAATCGTGTACAATAGGCTTTGAGGGGGATTTGGCTTATGGCTATCTTAAATCTGAGAATGGTGTGCATAGGCTTGTTAGGATTTCACCTTTTAATGCACAAGGTAAAAGGCAGACAACTTTTTCTTCAGTATTTGTCTACCCGTTGGTAGATGATTCTATCGAGATAACAATAAACCCGGCAGATTTGGAGTGGGATACTTTCCGTTCAAGTGGGGCAGGGGGGCAAAATGTGAATAAAGTTGAGACGGGAGTACGAGTAAAACATATCCCCAGCGGCATAGTTGTTGAGAACACTGAGACAAGATCTCAGCTTGATAATAGACAAAATGCCCTTAGAATTTTGAAATCTCATTTATATGATATAGAATTGCAAAAGAAAAGGGAAAAGCAGGCAGAGCTGGAGGGGCAGAAGAAGAGGATTGAGTGGGGATCTCAGATAAGAAGTTATGTACTTCACCCATATAAAATGGTGAAAGATCTGCGTACCGGATATGAAACATCTGACACATCAGGTGTTTTGGATGGAGATTTGAACGAGTTTATGAAAAGTTATTTATTAGATAATACGAAACAATAATAAAAAACATAATTATGGAATTTGAATATAATGAAATGTTTAAAATGGGCCCCGATACAACTAAGTATCATCTTTTAACAAAAGATTATGTATCGGTTGCTAATTTTGAGGGAAATGAAATC
Organism: uncultured Muribaculaceae bacterium; assembly: GCA_964649555.1. Taxonomy (GTDB): domain Bacteria; phylum Bacteroidota; class Bacteroidia; order Bacteroidales; family UBA932; genus Egerieousia. Next base: position 12,310 of record CAZYQA010000024.1, on the reverse strand, counting down.
TTAAAAGTAAATCCAGAAGGGATAAGACTTTTGACAAAACAAGCTTTTCATGATGTATCATTCATGTTACGTCCTGAGCACAACGAGCAAGTTGCAAAAATCCTTTCGGATCCTGAAGCAAGTGCAAATGACAGAGCTGTAGCTTTAACAATGTTATTAAACGCTAACGTATCTGTTCAGGGGCAATTACCAATTTGTCAAGATACCGGAACAGCTACTATCGTTGCTAAAAAAGGACAAAATGTTTATACAGGTGGTGGTGATGAGGCTGCAATCTCTCACGGAGTTTATGATACTTATGTAAATGATAATTTGCGTTATTCTCAAACTATCGCTTTAGATATGTACAAAGAGAAAAACTCTGGAAACAACCTTCCTGCACAAATTGATATTTTTGCAACTGATGGCAGTGAATATAAATTCTTATTTGTAGCTAAAGGTGGTGGATCAGCTAACAAAACTTACCTTTTCCAAGAGACTAAAGCTCTTTTAACTCCAGAAAACTTAGAGAAATTCTTAGTTGAGAAAATGAAATCACTTGGAACAGCTGCTTGTCCTCCTTATCATATCGCATTCGTTGTAGGTGGTACATCTGCAGAGTTAAACCTTAAAACCGTAAAATTAGCTTCTGCTAAATATTACGATTCATTACCTGTAGAGAGTGATGGAAAAGGTGGCGCTTTCCGTGATGTTGAGATGGAGAAAAAACTTCTTAAAGCTGCTCAATGTTTAGGAATAGGTGCTCAGTTCGGTGGTAAATATTTCGCTCACGATATCAGAGTTGTAAGATTACCTCGTCACGGTGCTTCTTGCCCTGTAGGTATGGGAGTAAGCTGTAGTGCAGATAGAAACATCAAAGGTAAGATTAATAAAGAGGGTATCTGGTTAGAAACTATGGATTCAAATCCGGCTCGCCTAATCCCTGAGAAATATTTAACAGGAGCTCAACACTCTCACGGTGTTAAAATAGATCTTAATCGCCCTATGAGTGAGGTATTAGCAGATCTATCAAAACAACCGGTTTCTACTTTCTTGCTTCTTAACGGAACAATCATCGTAGGCCGTGATATCGCTCACGCTAAATTAAAAGAGCGTATCGATAGAGGAGAGGGTTTACCTGAATATATGAAGAAACATCCAATCTACTACGCTGGTCCTGCTAAAACTCCTGCTGGAATGCCAAGTGGTTCATTCGGCCCAACTACTGCCGGACGTATGGATAGCTACGTAGATCTATTCCAAGAATACGGTGGAAGTATGATCATGATCGCAAAAGGTAACCGTAGCAAACAAGTTACAGATGCTTGCGCAAAACATGGTGGTTTCTACCTAGGAAGTATCGGAGGTCCTGCTGCAATCTTAGCTAAAGATAACATTAAGAGTGTAGAGTGCTTAGAATATCCAGAGTTGGGTATGGAGGCAATCTGGAAAATTGAGGTGGTTGATTTCCCTGCGTTTATTTTGGTGGATGATAAGGGGAATGATTTCTTTACTCAGATAAAACCTATATGTAAGTAAATTCATCTAATTTGGTGTTTTCGGCGTTACGCTTGAGATAAAAATGCAACCAAATTAATGAATAAAATATATCAATTAAAGGTTGTCGAATATTTCGAATATTCGGCAACCTTCTTTTTGTAACCTGCTGATTGATATGTATATCACTCGATCAAAATGCGCCTGTGGGTCACCTAGGTAGATATTTTGTTCGAGATAAAATGCAATCAAATGTTTAGAATATTACACAATCTTTTTTTTGTAACCTGCTGAATACTATGTATATCACTCGATCAAAATGCGCCTGTGGGTCACCTAGGTAAATACGAGGCGGAGTATGCAGGCTGTGTTTTTATAGTTGATCAGGTGGATGGCAGGCTGGATGGAGAGGCGTTTAAGGAGGTTGCATTTGTATGAAAGCTCTATGTCGGTTTCGCTCCCGTTATTAAACCACCCTTTGGTGTATATTAATCCCATTTTATGCTCATATTTGCTACGCGCAAAGGTAAATACACTCCCTATTCCCATATAGCTTTTGCAAAATATATCTTTATAGGAGTTACCTCCATATTGGGCTAATAAATCAATGCTCAAGCTCTCTCTATCCAGCACACGTTGTTCAATATAGCCCCACCAAGCAATACTTCCCCTTTTCTCTCCATCATATATGTTATTATAACTAATCCCTACAAAAGCATTTGTGGAGTTATGATTATAATTTAGCTCACTGAGTGTATATAGATTCTCTGTTTTAGGTTTATAGTAAATGCTATTTGTTAAATTAAATCTGTTCAAGCTCTGTTTATAATGGACACATAATCCGCTCAAGGGGTAATTTGCAATCTCATAATTGGCAGATAGCACAGGAAATATTCCACTTGAACTGTTTGTGAAAAAAGAGGTAGCATCAGATACAAAATAATCCTCATTTACACTCCTTACACCTGCAAAAATCTCGCTGCTGCCGATATATTGCGTATATCCAAACATTGCAAGCTCAAATGGAGTGTTATCCTCTTCAATATTAGAAAAAGTGAGATAATCATTAATAATTCTCTCTTTATTAATTTTATAAATGCTTATCCCAGAAGCTGAGAATTCTCCCCATGTATTAGCAGCTTTATAAATACTCATATTTATGTCTGCCCGTAATAAGTTGCACCAATTTGCTCTATTTTTCTCAGGAGTATATTGCACCTCTGTAGTGTATGATGCAAATATGTTGATAAAAATTAAAAGTATCATATTTTATGAATTATAGCCATTTAGTAAATTTTTTTACATACCAATTTTTAACAAATTGAGTTGTGATACAGTAGCATATCAATATTCCTATCAACCAAGGGAAATAGCTCCAAGGGAGTGGTTCCAATTTAATGGAAGCACCAAATTGTGTAAATGGGATAATGACACCTATAACCATAATCAAGAATGTTAGCCCAATAACAGGGAGGCTTGCACAACTTTGGATAAATGGGATTTTACGAGTACGAATCATATGCACTATCAAAGTTTGAGATAATAGCCCCTCAATAAACCAACCTGATTGGAAGAGAGTTTGATGCTCTACCGAAGTGCAGCCAAATACAAACCACATTACGCAATACATTGCAATATCAAATATTGAGCTTATAGGGCCAATATATATCATAAACCTGCTCAGATCAGAAGCATCCCATTTACGAGGTTGTTTCAAAAATTCTTCATCCATTTTATCAAAAGGGATTGTTGTTTGAGAAACATCATACAATAAATTCTGAATCAAAAGATGTATAGGTAACATTGGCAAAAATGGTAAGAAAGCACTTGCTGCCATTACACTAAACATATTTCCAAAGTTAGAGCTTGCTGTCATCTTTATATACTTGGTAATATTACCAAAAGTATTTCTCCCCTCAATAACTCCATCCTTTAGCACCATTAAATCTTTGTCAAGTAATATAAGATCTGCACTCTCTTTTGCAATGTCCACTGCAGTATCTACAGAGATACCGATATCTGATTGGCGAAGAGCAGATGCATCATTTATACCGTCACCTAAGAATCCAACGGTGTTATCTTGAGTTTGAAGTAAAGCTATTATCTGGGATTTTTGGAGAGGTGTCAGCTTAGAAAATACAGTTGTGTTAATAACTTTCTCAGCAAGCTCCTTTTCATCCATATTCTCTATTTCCATTCCTGTGAGGGAGTTGTTGGTGTTGATACCCACTTGGCGTGCAATAGCTTTTACAACAATGTCATTATCACCCGATAAAATCTTCACCTCAACACCATAATCTTTAAGTTGCTTAATAGCGTCGGCAGCAGAAGACTTAGGTGGATCTAAAAATGCTAAGAATCCGATTAAAACCATCTCATTCTCATCTGCAATACAGAAATTAGAAGCCTTTTCAACAAAGCTTTTTTGCGCAACTGCAATCACCCTCATCCCTTTGCAGTTCATATCTTCTGTAATTCTTTTTGCTCTCTTTCTCAATTCATCAGATAAGGGGTGCACCATCCCATCGCTCTCTGTAAAAGAGCATATACTAAGCATCTCTTCTACTGCACCTTTAGTAATAATCTGTGTTTTACCCTCCTTATCCTCAATCACTACAGACATTCTACGGCGTGTAAAATCAAAAGGTATCTCATCCACCTTATTGTAATTATCAATAAGATGGAGTAAATTAATCTCTTTTACATGTGATAATATAGATTTATCCATTAGGTTTTTTAACCCTGTTTGGAAGTAGCTATTGAAGTATGCGTGCCTTAATATTCTATGATTGCTATCCTCACTGCCATCAGCATTAATATACTTTTCCAATACAATCTTATCGCAGGTAAGAGTACCTGTTTTATCGGTACATAAAATATTCATTGCTCCAAAATTCTGGATAGAGTTGAGGTTCTTTACAATTGTTTTTTTCTTAGACATTGCAACTGCCCCTTTTGAAAGATTAGCTGTCACAATCATTGGGAGCATTTCAGGTGTTAATCCAACAGCGACTGAAATAGCAAATATGAATGCCTCAAACCAATCCCCTTTTGTAAATCCATTTACAAAGAATACAAAAGGAACCATCAAGAGCATAAACCTGATAAGTAAGAAACTTACCCTGCTAATGCCTTTATCAAAAGCAGTAGAGGCTCTATGCCCAACCAAACTTTTTGCAATACTCCCAAGATATGTACTATTTCCGGTAGTAAAAACAATCCCTTTTGCACTTCCACTCACCACTGTAGAGCCCATATAGCAAATATTATCAAGCTCCACTACGCTCCCTTTTCTATAGTGGGTGTTTTTTACATCTGCATACTTCTCAACAGGATCTGATTCACCAGTAAGGGATGCCTGGCTTACAAAAAGATCTTTAGACTCAATAATTCTTATATCAGCGGGAATCATATCACCTGCTGCAAGGTAGATTATATCACCAGGCACAAGCTCTGCGATATCTAGCTCCTGTTCTTTTATGCCATCCCTTTTTACAAGGCAAGTATTTCTTACCATCTTTAGCAGAGCCTCCGAAGCATTAGATGCTTTCCACTCTTGATTGAAACGTAAGACGGCGCTCACAAAAACCATAAATGTGATGATAATGACACCTGTCCACTCCTGTTCCCCTTGCGGAGCTAGCAATACATCAATCACCAGAGAAATTAATGCTAAGGCTGTAAGTACACCTATAAATGGATTAATAAAAGTTTTAATAAATGATAGAAAAGGGTTTCTTCTTTTCTCTCGCTCAATCTCGTTCTTGCCATATTTGGATCTCCTTTCCTGAACCTGCTCCTTGCTTAAACCGCCGGAAGAAGTTTGTAAATAAGAGAAGATAGATTTTGCTGGTTGTGTTGCTGCTAGGAACACTTTTTCTGAATTAAACTTGCTCATATTTTCTTATTTTGGGTTATGAGCACAAAAGTATATATACCCTTCTCAGAGTACCGTTAGAGCATAATTAGAGTAATATTAGAAAATCATTAGAGATGTGGAATGCTCACAATGAAAGTTGTCCCTTCACCCACTAGGGTGTTCACATCAATCACCCCTTTGTGCGTAGTGATTATTTTTTTAGTGAGAGTCATTCCTATGCCGTTACCTTTTACTGTTTCTTTGCTATCCCCTCTGTAGAATAGTTTATAAAGGTTATCAAGATCCTTTTCAGATATGCCAATTCCATTATCGGAGAAGCGGATAATAGAGTTCCCTTCCCAAAAAGAGATCTGAATACTGGAGGTGTTATTTGCAGAGTATTTGCAATTATTATCCATAAGATTCATAAAGGCAGTAGTGAGCAGATATTTATTTCCCATCACAGTAATTACATTATCATCCTCTGCTTCTTGAGTAAAGATAAGCTCCATCTTATAGCTGGGGTGCGCCCTCATAATAAGATCTATTGCATCTAATAAAATCTCATCTAATCTTACAGGCTCCATTTTAATTTCCCCTGCTTCGTAATCGGACTTAGCCAAATCCAGTAATCCGGTAATGAGTGTCCCAATTCTATTGGCATCCCCCAAAGAAGCCTCTATCACCTTGCGATACTCCTGTGGTGATCTATCTTTGAGCAAAGCTACATCCAATTCAGCAGAGAGAGCAGCTAAAGGTGTACGAAGCTCATGTGAAACATTGCTTACAAACATTTTTTGGGAGTTGAACGACTTTTCCAATCTATCCAGCAGAGAGTTTATAGTGATGGATAGTTCCCCAAGCTCATCCTCTTTATCTTTTATGGGGAGCCTTTTGTTAATATTTGAAGCAGATATATTCTCAGCCTCTTTTATAATATTTCTAAGTGGAGCAAGTGAGCTTCTTGCAAAGAAATACCCCACAACAATAATCATAGAGAGCCCGATAATTATAACTATCAAGATCCACCCCCAAAGCTCTTTTCGGTTATTGTAACCATACCCATCATAAGCAGCTGCAGTAACAATATAATTTTTCCCTTGATAAGGATAAACTATCCCGATAGCTTGGTACTTACCTACATAGAAATCAATCTCCCCATATTTTATTATCTCCTTTATCATTTGGGGAGTCTCTTTCACAATATCATTCTGTAAAGCATCATGATATAATATCTCAAATTCAGGATTATAAACAGCAACTTCTACCTCATCAATAAATTCTTTATTATTGAGATATATAGATTGCATAGTGTGAGCATCCACTTTATTTGATAGAAAAAGATTTGCCTTAGTTACCGCTTCACTTCTTAGGTTTCTGAAAAATGTATTGCTGCGAGAGTGTTCACTCAAGTAATATACTGTGAGCGAAAAGCATAGCAAAACAGCAGCTGTTATTAAAGTGTATCTTAGTGTGAGAGAGCTTCTTATCTTCATAGCTTATCTGTGAGAATAAATCCCATTCCTGTTTTGGTATGAATAAGTTTTGTGCTGAAATCTCTGTCGATTTTCTTTCTTAAATAATTGATATATACATCAATAAAATTTGTCCCTGTATCAAAATGTGTATTCCATACTTTATCAGAAATATCCACTCTGCTCACCACTTTCTCCGCATTCTCCACCATATATACAAGTAGATTGTACTCTTTTGGGGAAAGGTGAATTAAGATATCTCCTCTTTTTACCTCCTTGGTATTCAGATCAATCAAAAGATCTGCATAAGAAAGGGTAGTAGGTGTTTCAGAAACAATATTATGTTTTCTCTTTAGTAATGCCTTTATGCGAGCAAGCAATTCTCTAAAATCGAATGGCTTTACCATATAATCATCAGCCCCTGCATTAAACCCATCTAGTTTATCATCTGTAGAGCCAAGTGCAGTAAGCATAATAATAGGGGTAGCAGGGTTTATCGCCCTTATCTGTTTGCATAAATCAAAGCCATTAATGCCGGGTAAAATTATATCGGATATAACTAAATCTATGTGATTAGATTTCACAAGCCTAAGTGCCATTTCACCATCATAAGCCAAAAAGCAATTATAGCCACTCTCAACTAATCCCGCATTTATAAGTTGCGCTACCCTTTGTTCATCCTCTATTATTAAAATATTGTGCATATAAAATTTTATTTTTGTCCGAGAACTTTTTCAAGTTCTTTTTTCTTCAATGGTTTTGTAATAAAATCGTTACATCCAGCATCTTTTGCAGCAGCTCGATCAGATTGAAAAGCATTTGCGGTAACAGCAATTATAGGAGTTATTTTATCAAACTCTCTAATTCTTCTTGTAGCCTCTAACCCATCCATAACAGGCATTCTCATATCCATTAGTATGGTATCGAATTTTTGACCTTTTGCAAATTCTACAGCTTCAGCACCATTCCTTGCTCTGGTGAGATTGTAGTTTTTTAAAATAGCATTAATAAGCATATAGTTGCTATCATTATCTTCTGCAATCAAGATATTTATACCCTTTTCAATATTATTATTTATCTCTTCCTGAATAAAGTTAGGCTTAATGTGTTTAATATCACTTTCAGTTATCTCAGCTTCACATGGGAACCAAGCCCAGAAAGTTGATCCGATCCCCTCTTTGCTCTCAAAACCTATCTTTCCGCCACACACTTCTGTAATCGCCTTGCTTATAGCGAGTCCAAGGCCGGTACCTTGTGCAAAATCATCAATTTTGGCAAAACGCCCAAATATCTGGTTATGTTTATCAATAGGTATGCTGATACCCGTATCTTTCACGTAGAGTTTGATGCCACAATTCTCGTAGATATAACCCATAGTGATTTCTCCATTCGGAGTATATTTAAAGGCATTTGATACGAAGTTAATTCCTACTTGTGAAACCCTGTTACTATCTAGATTAACCCAACAATGTTTGTATGGACTCTCTAATTTAAAATCAATATCGGGGTTGGTATTACGTTGTTGCCATGTTGTGAATATATCATGCATTATTGAGGCAAAATCAAATTCCTCAGGCTTAAGCTCAATTGTTCCCGACTCTATTTTAGATAGGTCAAGAATATCCCCGATTAGTCTTAATAATAAATCATTATTCTTATTGATAATATTGATATATTCCTGCTTATCATTTTCATCAGTAGTATCTTGAAGTAGCTCAGAAAAACCTACAATAGCATTGAGAGGTGTACGTATTTCATGGCTCATATTTGCAAGGAAAGCCATTTTTAATCTCTCAGACTCTTCTGCTTTCTCTCTTGCAATTATAAGATCTTCGTTTATTTTCTTAATATTTGTAATATCAACAGAAGAGCCTATTAAAAGCTCTTGATTATTAGATAATTCCACTGCGAGTTTGATTGTATGGAATGTGCGTTTTTCACCATTCACCACAACATCCTCTTCTCCAATCTCTATCATATTTCCGTTTGCATTTTCAACAACTCTAATATCATCTTGCCTCACCTTATTGAGGAATGCTAAATCTTCAAATATTTCAGAATCAGTATGCCCTATGATGTTTTCTCGTGGTAGTCTGGCAGCCTTAGAGCAGAACTCCGTACTGGCAAACATATATCTGAAATCATCTTTTACATTCTTTATAAATAATATGCCCGGGAATTTTTCTATTACAGTGGAAAGGAGTTGATTATAACTATTTTGCTCAACATTAAGTTGCTCAACACGCTCTTTCTCTTGCTCCAGATCACGAATCATTGCTGCTCTTTCCGTGATATTGTCTATTCTAAGCACAGCCCCTTCAAATTTATTATCTCCAATTACAGGGGTAGTTTGAACATGATAAATACCATCTATGCCAAGGTCAATTTCTTTTGTCCATGGTTCAATCTCACTCTTATTTTCTGGGTTGGTCATAGGACAATTTTCACAAGGAATATCACGTCCGAATACCATATAACACTTTGTGCCCACCTCAAAAACATTTGATGGAAGATTCAGATTCTTAGCATAAGGGATGTTTGACCATAAAACCTCAAATTCTGAGTTTATATAAACTATGCCCGAAGATGAGTTATTAAGAATCAATTCATTCTGCTTATTTATTTCAATCAATTTATCCTGACTCTCTTTAAGAGATAATTCGCTGAGTTTTTGTTGTGTTATATTTATGGTAACCCCGTATAGAACTGTATATTTTTTAGAATCTATAACAGAAGCCTCTGCTATACCTCTGGTTTCCCACCATTCATACGGGGCATCATCAGATGTGCGGCTTCTGTATATCATATTAAATTCACCTTTACCGCGATCAATATAATCAAGTAATGTATTTTTATAAAGTTGCCTATCTTCGGGATGTAGTATATTCATACATTTATCTATAGTGCTCACTTCATTTACATTTGATATTCCTGTTCTTCCCGAATCATTATATGTTACACTATGATTATTACCATTAATACTCCATGTGAATGCGTTAAATGCAGGTAGTGAGGTGCTTAATAGTTTTTGAGCTTGTGTCATGCGCTCTTGCTCTGTGAGATCTGCTCTTGAAATTAATATATGTTCTCTTCCATTGTAATTAACGAGAGTTTTCTTTACGAATGTAGTTTTTATATTTCCATTACTGAAAACAAGAGTCTCATTTGCAATATAATCTTTGCCAGTATTGAGTATCTGAAGATTTTTATGAGCACACTCTTCTCCTTGCTCTTTTGAGTAAATCTCTGTGGAGGAATCTCCGATATTAAATCCAAATACTAATCTGGCCTGATCATTACAATAAACAATTTTATTATATTCGGGGTCAACAATATATACCGGAGTTGGAACTTTGTCAAATAAGGTTTGAAGCCTGTACTGATTTTTCTCCAATTCAATTATCGATTCCATCTCAGTTGTTATATCCCTTCTTGTGCCAGTCACATATTTAATCTTGCCATTCTCTTTTATCGGCATTAAAGAACAGCTGTACCACTTGTAACCTTTTGATTGAGTATTTAGTCTGAATTTAACAGTCGTTTTCTCTAGTTTACCATTAAGTACCATCTCTAATGCACCGGGAAATATCTTATTATCTTTTGGATGAACATAAGACATATATTCACTCATGGTCATGCGGCCTTCAACCAGATTCGGACCATATAATGAAATAAAAACATCATCATGCATATCATATCTCCAAGCGGTCATTTGTCCCGAATCCAGTGCTAGCTGCATACTTCGTTGAAGCTCCTCTAATTTTTGATTATTCTGAGTGATATCGGTAATATCATTTACAACTCCAAATATACTCTCTGGTTTACCATTTTTATCGCGTTGAATGAGAGAGCTTATTTTACAAATACGGTATTCATTATAGTTGTCATATGAAGCCTTAATTATAATATCTTCTTGCTCATTCCCTTCAATCTCATTTTTTATATACACTCTTAATGTTTCAACATCTTCCGGTATTATTCTTGCCAATAGTTCATTCGGTGTAAGTTCTATATCGCTCCCATCACTATAATGCAGGGTAGCTTTATATTTTTTTATATCAAACTGCCACCTGATTAGGTTGGCAGAACGCATTGCCAGGGTAAAGCTACTTATTATTCGCTCTTTTCTTCTTAGTTCTTTTGTCGTTTCAGTAGTATCACGTCTAGAATAGTAGCATGAGGAGATTACTCCGTTTTTGTCTTTCTCTGATGGCACAAATGTATATTCAAATGTCTTGTAATCATTAATTTCAGAATCAAAGATACGGATATTAGAACTCACATAGTCTGTCTTTGAAGATAGTATATTATGATAATCAATTTTATATTGTTCTAAATCATCGGGGTGGATTGATGATTCTGCATGGTGCAGATCTATATCGGAATGCACAAATACACCATTATCAAGCACATATAATTGGTGCTCAGCGGCATTAAACATTAAGATCTCTGTATTGCTATTTTTCAAAAGCATATTGACAGTTGATATTAATTCCTGATTTTGAGTCAGAGCTTTTAGTGCACTCCCTTTAGCTCTTGTAACAACTCTACGGAGTGTGAAAATTACAAGTAGAGAGAAAGTAATAATACCCAACATAATCAACAATGCAATATATAGGTATGTATTCTTATCTTCATTCTCATCAACTATCATCCATTTATTATATAGCTTAATAGGAGAGCCATCAGTATCCATCTCTTCTAAGACTTGATTCATCAAACGTACCAGCTCTCCATTATCCGAGGCAAAAGATATATTAAGCGGATCGAAATTACTTGGAGCAATATTAAGATTGTGTGTGGTAATCGAATAGCGAAAGTTTTGTAAGCTATAATCATCTAATATCATATAATCGGCTGCCCCTTCCGTAAGCATTTTAATACCTACAGATACGCTTGTTACACCTATTAAATTGCTTATATGGTTACTTGGTAATTGCAATAATTTACTCTCTGCGCTGGAACCTTTACGTGCAATAATATCTTTTCCTGCAAGATCTTTAAGCCCGCTATACGTAGCTTTGTTACTTATAATATGATAATAAATCTTAGAATAGGGTAAACTATAGTAATGATTTCGTTTATAATCAGAAGAAGGAAGAGCAATTAATGAAATATCGCAATCAGCTAGAATAGAATCATTAATAGCATTAGGATTCATGTGTTTTATATCATTATCACTATACATTCTAAATTGATACTTAAGACCAATTTTTTGCATTACGCTCTTTATAACATCAACAGCAAAGCCATCGGGCTCATTTTCCTCCTTAGTATACGAGTAGGGTGCAGCATTTGATCTTCCTCCAATAATAATAGTCATATTATTTTGTTGTTTAGAGTGCGCACAATGAGCAAATAAAATAAAAATAAATAAGAGTAGACACTTCTTCATATACCGATGTTAAGTCTTGGTTTATAACATATTCCTCGGGTACTGATAATTGAGAATGTTTGGTTGGCAAAGACAAAGCAATTTTTCAGAAAGCAATGTGCAAAA
>CAZYQA010000023.1:0-15216 GCA_964649555.1 uncultured Muribaculaceae bacterium | reverse complement strand
GCATGAAAGATAAATAAGCTCACTACCTAAATTGATAGAATCATCTTTAATAGGAATCAATACAGACTTAGAAACCACCCCTTTAGTTTGAAAATTCACTAAAGAATTTTTATTATACCTAACAATGATATCCTTTTCACTATCAATAGAATAAGGATTATAATTACAACTCAATATAAAAAAAGCGAACAATAAAATATGTAATGATTTAAAACTCATAACAAGCATTTTAGAATATACAACTCGAATTATTCAAATTAGTTCAAAAGCGGTAACACTAAGCAAAGAAATAGCAAATCAACCCTATTATCAAGCCAATACTCATATTAAATAACTTAGCCTTTGCAAAAGAGCTTTTACTCTCTGCCAGCAAAGGCAAAGTAGTATGCCCATCTTGCACAATCGAATTCACAAGAAGCACATAGAAAGGTAAAATTCCCTGAGCAAATAAAGTTACAAATACGAGATGAGGACCCGATTCGGGAATAACTCCAATCAATACAGCCAAAAGAATAACCCATAACATATTATTACTAATCCATCCTTGAATATCAAGATATTGCATACCGATATGGCATAATAGCAGAGCACCGAATGTCCATAAGAATACCGACAATAAATGCTTTTTAATAATATGATCCCAAAGATGCTCCTTTATGAAATGCTCCTTAGCAGTAGAAGTAAACAGCAAAGTAATAATACTGAATATTGCAAAAAACAGATTTATCCACCTCTCATTCAAAATATTAAATACACCATGATCGTGCCCCTCTTCAAGAGATTGTTCAACTCCATGCCCGTGAGAGCAATTTTCGGTATGGATATGCACATCACCATGATCGTGGCTATGCTCCAAAAGCCCGGCAGCAACCACTACGATAAAAGCCAAAATTCCCAGAAGCAGAATAACCCTATATTTGGAAGGGCGTTTTAATGCCTTATAAGAAGAGAGCTTAAATATAGATGGTATAGAATTATCCTCTGTGCTATGATACTCATAATCATCAGCACAAAGCTGAATATTATTTTTTTTAACAAAAAACTTATCTATCAATACTCCGCTTACAATAGCGATAATAAATAATATCCCAAATAAAATAAGCCCCTGCTCAGGTATCATTGCCAAAATAACAAACGCTTCATCTCCCGAAGAGCAGATCATCATAGCTACCAAAGCCCCAAAGCTAATAAGCCTATGAGTATATAAGGAAACAGCAGCAAAGCCTCCGATACAACCCGGAATCAGCCCAAGCCCTGCACTCATAAGCACTTGTTTTACAGGCGAATTTTTAATTTTCAGAAACCATTTACCTTTAGAATGAATATTAAAATACTCGATCATCAACATCATAATGATTACCAACCCCGTAATCAAAATAGAGTTACGCAGCACCTCCACAAAAATCTCAAAATTCATTATTTAGAAGTTGTTTTACTTAATTCCTGATACATTTTAAATAATTCTCCTGCAGCAATAAAAGATTCTAATTTGCCGTTAAGCACATTAGCCTCATACTTAGGAAGCTCCTCAGCAATGATAGGATTCTCATAAAAGCTATTTCTAAGAGATTCATTTATGCTCTCATACATCCAATATTGAGCCTGTTCTCTCCTCTTTTTATCATAATATCCGTTACCCTCAACAAGCGTGAAGTACTCCTCAATCTTCTCCAGAATTTCGGGTAATCCCTCCTTAGTAACAGCCGATGAAGTAAGGGCAGTAGGTTGCCATGTAGATTCGGTAGGTGGAAATAAATGAAGAGCATTAGAATATAAAGCTCTAGCCATGGTAGCTTTATCTATATTATTTCCATCAGCCTTAGTGATAGCTATAAGGTCACTCATCTCCATTATACCCCTCTTGATACCTTGCAGATCATCTCCTGCACCAGAAAGCATAAGCAATAAGAAGAAATCACTCATCGAGTGAACAGCAGTTTCTGATTGCCCTACTCCCACCGTCTCGATAAAAATCACATCATACCCTGCAGCTTCACACAAAATAATAGTCTCACGGGTTTTTCTTGCCACGCCACCAAGAGATCCGGCACTTGGGCTAGGCCTTATAAAAGCATTAGGATCGTTACACAAAGTCTCCATTCTGGTTTTATCACCCAGAATACTCCCCTTGCTTCGCTCACTACTGGGGTCGATAGCCAAAACAGCCAGTTTATGCCCCCTAGAAGTGATATAGCTACCAAAAGCCTCAATAAATGTACTCTTTCCGGCACCCGGAACACCCGTAATGCCAATTCTCTTAGATCTTAAACCAGATTGTAAAATATGCTCCTGACACCCTGCAATAAGCCTTTGAGCCATCTCTCTATGAGCTGGCAGATGGCTCTCAACAAGAGTAATAGCTTGGCTTAAGATAGTAGTATTACTATTTACAATTCCATCCATATACTCCTCATAAGAGAGTAAGGCTGTTTTCTTCTTAAAAAAATTCTTTATATAAGGATTAATAATCGGTGGCTGCTCAATACCTGCATTTACAACCAATGCAGTATCGGGATTATTACACTCTTTTGGTGGCCATTCTTCAGTTGTACTCATAACTTATATAATTTTTCCAATGACAAATAAATTAACTAAAGGCCTGTTTGGTGAATTTGTAACAAGAGTTATCGTACACACCAAATCTTTTCCTTTATCTATATTTTCAGTATTAATATCTACTAATAGTTTGAAATCTTTCCCCGGAGCCACATCAAGCGGATATTTAATATCAGCCTTTACTCCTTCGGTTTCTGCCTTATATATCACAAGGTTTTTTTTCCCTGTATTTATAAGATCAAAAGAGAGATTCAATTTTTTTCCTTTAGGCACATCCCCAACATTTATAGAACTATTTCTTGCAGTAATCATAGAAGAATTATTCCTCTCATTCGATGGAATATCCGAATAACGCTCAATAATTATGGAGCTAAATTTCAATTTAGGGGACACTCTCTGATTATTGCACAAAATATCTGCATTATAAATAGTATTCCCCCACTGAGTATCTTTCTTGGTATCAATAATATAATCTATCGTTGCCACATCATTAGCACCAATCTCATAGCTCTGTTTAGCAAAAGAGAGCCCGGCAGAAACATTAGAAAATTGAACATTCACTCTCTTATTAGAAGTATTTGCAAGTACAAAACTCTTCTCCTTCATATCCCCCTGCTCAAATTGCCCTGCAGCAATAATACTCTTTTTTGCCCCTAGAGGGCCATAAGAGATTGGAAATTGTTGCTTTAAAGATTTACTTCCGGCCGTTGGCACACCTGTAATCCTGAGCATTACGGGCTTAGCAGAGGCAGATGTATATACAGTCAAAGACTTATCAAAAGGGTACGGGCCAAGATCATTCGCATAAACTACATCAATCTTTCCCCCCTCACCCGGCATAATAGGTTTTTTATTCCAAGTTGGAGTTGTACATCCGCATGATGATAAAATATTATTTATAACAATCGGTTTATTTGTATTATTCTTATAAGCAAAAGAACAACTTTTAGCGCCACTATCAACAGAGAAAGTTCCAAAATCATGTACCTTCTTATCAAAAGTGAGACCTACATCCTGCGCGCCAGCAAAATTTGAAAATAAAAACGCGCTCAAAACTAGGTAGAAACGTAAAAATTTATTTATCATAAGATATATTATTTTTTTTACAAAGATATAACAATAGTTTATAACTTTGAGCATTATTTAATTTATAAAACTTGTATTAACTATGAGAAAAACTAAGATTTTTTCAGTAATGTCGATATTGACATTTTCGCTATTTTTAGGTTCCTCTTGCAGTAAAACCTACAAATACGAAACAGTACCGAACGATCCGCTTCATGCTAGAATATACACATTAGATAACGGATTAAAAGTATATCTGACAGTAAACGATGCAGAACCACGAATTCAAACCTATATTGCCGTAAAAGTTGGAGGAAAAAACGACCCTGCCGAAACAACAGGTCTAGCTCACTACTTTGAGCACCTTATGTTTAAGGGAACAGAGCAATTAGGAACACAAAACTACGTACTGGAAAAACCAATTCTAGATGAAATACAGAGCGAGTTTGAGAGTTATAGGAAACTTACCGATTCCGTTGCAAGAGTAAAATCTTATGCAAAGATCGATAGTCTCTCTTATGTAGCATCAAAAATTGCAATTCCAAATGAATATGACAAAGTTATGGCCGCAATTGGTGCAAAAGGGACAAACGCATACACAGGAATGGATATGACTGTATATGTAGAGAATATCCCATCAAACCAAGTAGATAATTGGGCTAAAATACAATCTGACAGATTCAAAAACAACGTAATCAGAGGTTTCCACACAGAATTAGAAACTGTTTATGAAGAAAAAAATATGTCCTTAACCAGTGATAGCAGAAAAGCCATCGAACAAATGTTCGCAAACCTTTTCCCTAATCACCCTTACGGACAACAAACAGTTTTAGGAACACAAGAGCACCTGAAAAACCCATCAATTACAAACATCAAAAACTACTATAAGGAGTGGTATGTTCCAAATAATATAGCTATATGCGTATCTGGTGATTTCAAGTATGATGAAATGATTACAATCATTGATAAATACTTTGGAGATATGAAACCAAATCCAAATCTAAAACATATCGCATTAGATAAAAACTACAAAATATCTGCCCCCGTAGAAAAAACAGTATATGGCTTAGAGGCACCATTTGTACTAATGGCTTGGGGATTACCAGGCATGAATACACCTCAAAATGATACACTTATATTAATGTCGCAAATCCTTTTCAACGGATCTGCAGGGTTGATAGACCTGAATGTAAACCAAAACCAGAAAGTACTTGGCGCTTACGCATTCCCATATACACAGGCAGATTACTCAGCATTTATAATGCAAGGAATGCCTAAATCCGGGCAAACAGATGCACAAGTAAAATCGATCCTAATGGAGCAAGTAGACATATTAAAAAGCGGCAACTTTAAGGAAGATCTTATCACAGCAACAATCAACAACTACAAAAAAGAGATTATGCAAGGGCTTGAAAGTAATTCAAGCAGAGCAGATGCATTTGTACAAGCATTCATAAACGACATTGAATGGGAAGATTTCGTAACCCAAATCGAGAGATTAGAAAAGATAGACAAAAAAGGTATAATTGAATTTGCTAACAGATATCTAACTGCTAATTACGTAACAATAAATAAAGTACAAGAAAAAGACAACAATATTCAAAAGATAGATAAACCAAAAATTACACCTATCTTTACAAACAGAGATACATCAAGCATCTTCCTAAAAGATATTCAAAACTCATTTGCCACACCTATTGAGCCAGTATTCTTGGATTACAACAAAGACTTGGCAAAATTAGCAGCAAAACAAGGTATTGAGGTGCTATACAAGCAAAATACAACAAACACACTATTCTCCCTTACATACCTATTCAAGACAGGGTCTTATGCAAATAAATTATTACCGAATGCTGCTGGCTATATTGATTATTTAGGTACCTCAAAATACACTCCGCAAGAGCTAAAAGAGATGTTCTACAAACTTGCATGTGAATATAGTATAAGAGTATCTGGTGATGAAACAACAATTTCATTATCGGGCTTAAATGAGAATATGAAAGCTGCCGTAGAATTGATGGAAGAGGTAATCAATGATTGCCAACCGAATGAAGAGGCGCTAGCAAATCTAAAAAAAGATATACTACAAGCTAGAATAAATGCAAAATCAAACCAAAGAGTAAACTTTGCTTATCTTGGCAATTATGTACAATACGGCGCTATAAATCCATCTACATATATTCTATCAAACAATGAGATAGAAAACTTAAAATCTGCTGAGTTAATTAACAGCATAAAAGAGCTTATGGGCTACCAACACACAGTATTATACTATGGTCCCCTTAGCGAAACAGACTTTATCAACACTTTTAATGAAGAACACAAGACTCCTGAGAAGCTTGCCCAAGCACCTATAGGCAAAGTATTTAATTTGGTTGAAACAAAAGAGGACAAAGTATTCATAGCACCTTATGATGCAAAACAAATCTATATGCTCTCATACTCGAACACAGGAGAAACATACAATAAAGATAATAGCCCAATTATCAGAATGTATAGTGAATACTTTGGTGGAGGCATGAATAGTATCGTTTTCCAAGAGATGAGAGAAGCTAGAGGGCTTGCATACTCTGCAAATGCCTCATACAGGCTAGCTCCCCCAACAGATAAAACATCTCCATACATCTACACCAGCTTCATCGCAACACAAAATGATAAGATGATGGATGCTATTAATGCATTTGATGAAATCATCAACAATATGCCAAAATCAGAATCTGCATTCAATATTGCAAAAGAGGGTATGCTATCTAAACTCAGAACAGACAGAGTCCAAAAAGAGAACGTACTTTGGAATTATATACAAAATGTAGAGAAACTTGGGTTGACAGAAGATAGCAGAATAGAGCTATTCAACAAAGTGAAAGAGATGACACTTGAAGATGTAATTAAATTCCAGCAAAGCGTAATTAAAGATAGAAAATATTATATCGGAATACTTGGTGATGAGTCTGATCTTGATCTTAAAACCCTTGGTAACGGGGAGTTCGGCACAATAACTAAGCTCACTACAAAAGATATTTTTGGTTACTAAACAGCTTAGTATTATATTTGCACAACATTAAAACAATAATAAAAACTTTAAGTCATGGCTTACAAAATTACTGAAGATTGCGCTGCATGCGGAAGCTGTATTGATGAATGTCCAGTTGGAGCAATTACTGCTGGTGACATTTTCAAAATCGATGCTGCTATGTGTACAGATTGCGCAACATGCGTTGACGCATGCCCTGTTGGAGCAATTATACCAGCGTAATTTTTTTAGAGGACAATTCCTGCTAAAAATAGGGGTCTGTAAATCAACTGATTTACAGACTTTTTTTATATATTTGAAATCGAAAAACTTTTTATAAACAGCGAAAGCCATAAACTTATGAAACGCTCTTTTATTTCATTTATAATTTTAGCTATATCTTTATTAAATGTAGCATTAGCCCAACAAAATCCTAATTTCTCTATTGAGGCCAAAATAAAAGGAATTAAAATTGGGGATACATTAAGATTCAATAAAATCATATTACCTAAATGGGATCTAAGTCCCGAAATTGATATTATAGTAAAAGAGGATAATTATGCATATTACAGTGGATATATTCCAAACTTTCAATTATATATGATGGAATATTTACCTGCAATAGGTAAAGCACCTATCTGTGATAGAAAAGGGAAAGCCATGCTACTTACAGCTGGAAACAATATTGCCGAGGGAGAAAAAGAGTATATCTATTACGTATCAATAGATAATAGTATATACGATCCGGAGCTTAAATATATACTCTTCCTGGAAGATTCACTAGGGAAGCTCAGAGGAGATATAAGAGCTCTTATGACAAAAACATTAAATGAAAAAGATACTGTTAATTCAAAAATTCATAGAAATCATTTTATAGATTTTACAGAAATCCACAAAAATGAATATAAAAGATATACTGAAATGCTTAATAATTACAATTCAAAATATGGTAATGAATACACAGCGTCCTCGCTTGCTCAAGAATCTTATAAACCTTTAGAAGAGTTGAAAAAAGAATATGAGAAACTATCAGAGATTGGCAAAAACAGCTACTACGGAAAATATGTAAAGGGTATGATTAGCAATATGGAGCAATTAGCCATTGGAAAAACGGCTCCGGATGTTGAATTAATTTGTGCAAAAGGTGAAAAAATTAAAATATCGGATTTTAAAGGTAAATATCTTCTTATATATCATTTTGGAACGTGCCTTGGCTCTATGCAAATACAAAACAATGTTGTAAAACTCTATAATGAAAATCGAGAAAAGCTAAATATCCTTGGTATAACAGAATCCTTGGGAAATATCCAATCTGCATTATTAAACACTTCCAAAGGGGAGCAAACTCTTGGTGTAAATATATATGAAGCATTATACAGCATGCTAAATACTCCATGGAAGATTAATATTGAAAGCAGCTATGCTAATAATAATTTATTTAATGAAACATACTGCTGCTACGGATTGCCTTACTTCATCTTTATTTCTCCTGAAGGGAAGATAATATCAAGAGAAATTGGTATTAAGACTTTTGACTTAGCAAGCAAAACCTTAGCAGAATAAAACTAGCGTTACAATTTATAAAAAAAGCTGCTCAACAAAAATTGAACAGCTGTAATTTATAGTTTTATAACCCTACAAATGAATAAAATCTAACCATTCATAGAGATTAAAAATTCCTCATTATTCATGGTTTTTTCCAACCTACCTTTCATAAACTCCATAGCTTCTATGCTGTTCATATCTGCTAAATGGTTTCTTAGAATCCAAATTCTGTTTACATCCTCAGGTTTGTATAATAAATCGTCACGGCGAGTAGAGCTTAATGTCACATCTACTGCAGGGAAAATACGTTTATTAGCTAACTTTCTGTCTAATTGAAGCTCCATATTACCTGTCCCCTTGAATTCTTCAAAGATCACCTCATCCATTTTAGATCCGGTTTCGGTAAGTGCTGTAGCGAGTATTGTTAATGATCCGCCGTTCTCTACATTACGTGCTGCTCCAAAGAAGCGTTTTGGCTTTTGTAGTGCATTTGCATCTACACCACCACTCAATACCTTGCCTGATGCAGGCTGTACCGTATTAAATGCTCTTGCCAAGCGAGTGATTGAATCCAATAGAATCACAACATCATGGCCACACTCAACTAAGCGTTTTGCTTTTTCAAGCACTATGTTTGCTACTTTCACGTGGCGCTCTGCCGGCTCGTCAAAAGTAGATGCTACAACTTCTGCTTTTACGCTTCTTGCCATATCTGTCACCTCTTCAGGTCTCTCATCGATAAGCAATACTATCATATATACTTCAGGATGATTGTCTGCAATTGCATTTGCAATCTCTTTCAGAAGCATTGTTTTACCTGTTTTAGGTTGTGCAACGATAAGCCCTCTTTGTCCTTTACCTATAGGGGTAAACATGTCTACTACCCTGCAAGATAAATTATTATGTCCTTTTGCTGTTAATTCAAATTTCTCATCTGGGAAAAGAGGAGTTAAAAAATCAAAAGGGACTCTATCTCTGATAAACTCAGGGCTTCTACCATTGATCTGATTTACTTTTACTAATGGGAAATATTTATCCCCTTCTCTTGGTGGCCTGATCTCTCCGAATAATGTATCCCCTGTTTTAAGACCGAATAATTTGATTTGGGATTGAGATACATATATATCGTCAGGTGAGTTTAGATAATTATAATCCGACGATCTTAAGAAACCATATCCGTCGGGCATTATTTCAAGTACTCCACTAGCTTCTACAATACCTTCAAACTCTATTTTAGGAGTATGTTTCTTCTCTATTCTCTCGTTCTTTATATTTTTATTTTCTTGTTGAGATTGTACAGGAGGAAGAAGTTTTTCCGGTTCATTGGCTATTACTTCTTCTTTTACAGGAGTTTCGTTTATATCCTCTTGGCTCTCAACTTTTTCTGATACATTCTTCGACTCCTGCGGATTATTTTGTTTTTTTCTTTTTCTCAGATTAGCATTATCCCTTTTTTCACCTTTATCTTTTGCTTCTTCAGGTTTATTATCAATTGGTAATTCAGCTTTTTGAGCCTCTTCTATTACCGGAAGATTTTCTGAATTATCATTTACCTTATCTCTCCTATTTGTAGGTTTGTTTCTCTTTTTCTGAGGTTGTCTATTCTCTACAACAGGTGGTAATTCCAATTCCGGCTTTACAACTTCCGACTTTACAACTTCAACTTTTACAGGCTCAGGCTTCACTTCAGGCAATTTAACTTGCTCTTGTTTAGCTTCCTGCTTTACTTCTTGTTTCACCTCTTGTCTTTCAACTTTTGGAGTTTGCTCATTAGGAGATTTCTTTACGATTCTGCTTCTTTGCTTCTTTTGGATTGGCGAATTTACACCTTGAATAGCTTGTTCATCCAAGATCTTATAGATTAAATCCTCTTTAGATGAATTTTTTATTTTGGAAATATTTAATTTTTCCGCAATAACAATAAGCTCTTCTAAACTTTTGTTGTTTAACTCTATTATGTCGTACATTTGATTATTAATAAAAATAAGGAGAATGGTTTTAATTGAGATTTCTGAAGAAAAAGAATATTCAGAACCATCGCAAAGTTAATTTATCTTTTAAGAAAAACAAAAAAAAAGGCAAAAAGTTTAACTTTTTGCCTTTTTTATTACTTTACAGCTATTACATCTATTTCAACTAGTGCATCTTTAGGGAGCTTTGCTACCTGATAAGCTACTCTAGCCGGATATGGCTCTTTAAAGTACTCTGCATAAACTTCATTTAAAGCTGCAAAGTTTCCTAAGTCCGAAAGGTAAACCTGCGCTTTTACAACATCTGCAAAGGTGTATCCACCCTCTTCTAATACATATTGAAGATTTTTGAATACTTGGTGTAATTGCTCTTTTATTCCACCTGGTACAAACTCACCTGTATTCGCATCAATTGGTAATTGACCAGATACGTAGATTGTTCCGTTTGCTACTACTGCTTGGCTATAAGTTCCTACAGCTTTAGGAGCTTTAGCACTTGCTATAATTCTTTTTTCCATAATTATATATAAATTAAAAACATTATCTATCCCAATAGCTTGCATTCTTTTTGAACTGTAGAAGATCTGCTAATGCTGATGCTTTGGCATTGATTCTAAAGCTCCAACTCTCCCATTGCCCATTTGGTATCCATGATACAGATATCTGGAAGCAATGCAGATCATAAGATGCACTCAATTGCGTTGTGGTAATTTTCATTTTCATCATATCAATACCGGTAGTAAGGTTGAAATTAAGATCTTTAGTAAGCCTTAATTGCCCCGATATCCCAAGTGTTTGAAGATGGTTATGTTTTACCTGTAATCTTTCGTTTGCATATTGATAACTCTTGCTATAACTGTAATTATAGCTCAAATTTAATCCCCAAGGTACATTTGGATCCATATAATATACCCACCCACCGGGAATATATTCTCCCGTAACTGGGTGCAAATACATCTTTTGATACATTTGCGCCTGAGATCCTTTGGCATTAGGATCAGGATTCCCTTTCCCCGAATCAGGCAGTTGATAATTGCTCCCCATCCGGGATTTACCCTCTCCGGAGAATGAGTATGCAACCGAAAGGTTTGCACTTGTTAAGCGGAAAAGCCTGAATCCACCCTCTTGTGCTATATTAAATTTGTTTATCTTGGTTCCAAATTGGTTTACTGCATAAGGGTCTAAATTCATACTTGCAGATAAGCCCATTTTACCAAAAATAGTTGTACTCATGTTTACAGATATATTTGATAAGTTTAATGAGTCTGCCAAGAAATTATATGAACCGTTCAGATTAAGCTGATCGATTAATTTAACTTTTCTTGTCCCTTTTCCTGTTGTATCTTTTAAATCTCTAACTTTCGCCTCTAAGTTATTTCCTATAGAGAATCCCATGCTTGCAGATTTACCTCTTCCGGGAGCAGAGTAAATTTGCCCCTCATATTTATTATATATAAGTGAGTGTTGCTTCCCTGTTGCATCTATATATGAAAGAGATTTGTATCCATTCCCTGCAACTCCCATTTCCGGCTGAAAGCTAAAATTTACACTAGGTGTCACCATGTGTCTTATTGCCTCTACTGCTCTCTTTTTACCAAAATTGAACATTCCATATAATCTGGTGCTGAATGATACACCTCCACTTACATTCTGCGAGATACCGAAGGTGCTAAAGGGATCGGATTGTATATTTTCAACTTTCTGCGTCTCTTGATTAAATACTTTCTCCATATCGGTAAAATACCAATTCATACCGTAGGTGATTGATGGCGAAACTTGTATATATTTCAATAATGAGAATGAGGGTAGCGATATATTAAAGTTATGCTTCATCCCATTTTTCATCTTTTTGAAGAAGTCGGGATCCCCTACCTCACTCGCTTTGAAATTAATTCTATTCTCTAGTGTTGTATTATAGTTGAAAGCAAATGATTCATAAAATTTCTCTTTTCCCACTCTCTCTTTTCTCTTAAACGGAAAAATCCTGTTTACTGTAAATGTTAGATTGGGGAAAGTAATAGAGTATGAGCTATCACGAGAACTTTGGCTATGCAGCGCATTCACAGATAAGCTGAATGGTGAGCCTGCCCATGTTTTACCATAAGATATAGATGATGAAATCTGGTTTTGTAGCCCTTGGTTAATATTTGTTGTATTATATTGGTTATTAGAGGGGCTGGAGAAATTCACTGACGCTCTGAAAGTTGTTCCCGGCCTAGATTTTGGGTCTTGCGAGTGTGTCCACTGTACAGAGAAGTTCGTTGTCTGGAAGTAGTCCGGCGATCCTTTCTCTCCTGTCCTGTCATCCGAATACTGCAAATTTAAATTACCGTTATATTTATATCTATTATTATACCTTGAGTTCAGTTGCGCTCCCCATGATCCCATTGTATATATATCTGCAGTTGCTGCAAGGTCTAAATAATCTCCAAACACAAAATAATATCCTAAGCCCCTGAGGAAAAATCCACGCCTTGTCTCCTCTCCATAAGTGGGGATTAATATACCTCCGCTTCTGGATCCGAATTTGGGTACAAATCCGAATGGTAATGCAAAAGGGGTAGGCACATCTTCGAGTACCACGTACGAGGGACCGAAAACAGTTTTCTGCCCTCCGTTTTTATCTGTGATAACCTTTGCTGCTGTCATTTTAAGATAAAAGTGGGGATGTTCGCAATCACAAGTTGTATATTTACCTTTTGTTATGTTAATTGAGTTATCAGGCATTTTTTTTATGTAACTTCCATGCAAAAATCCATCTTGCTCCTGAGTTATCATATTTCTGATCTTAGCCTTTCTGGATTCGAAATTGTAATATACACTCTCCATTTCATAGGTAGATTGCCCCTCTTTCATTACAGGGTTGCCTTTCACATTCCCTAGTGAGTCAGTTGTACCTCGAGCAAATACGGTTTTAGCATTAACATCATAGGCGATATAGTCTGCTGTAATCTCCATATTACCATATTTTACAGTCACATCTCCATAGTAATATATCATCTTACGATCTCCCCCTATATCTTCTATTAGGGAGTCTTTTGCTTCTGAAAAAACAGGTGCATCAATATTACCTTGGGTTTGCATGAATGCCGAGTCTCTTTTGCTTATAGAATCAGCTATTTTTAATGAATCATCCGCCTGAACCATCTCAAGTTTATTCATCAGAGATGTATCTTGGGCAGATTTTATAGTATCGTTTGTTTGCTTGAACTCCTCATATAGGGCTTTCATCTGCAGGTTATATTTGGATACACCTTTCCCATAAGCCTCATTATATGAGAACATTAAAACAATCATAGCTAAGGTTATGGAGAAAATATATACGAAATTTCTTAAAGTCATGAAAATGAAGTCCAATTATTTTTAGTAACTTTGCAAGGCGCAAATTTAATACATTTTTGCAACTATTATGCTATTGTCTAAGATTTATATAATTAAGAAAACATTTTACATCCTATTTTTTTCACTTATTTTATTTCAGCACAACACTATGTTTGGGCAAACAAATAAAATAAGGACTGTTGTCATAGATCCCGGTCACGGAGGTAAACACCCTGGAGCAATCAGCCCTAATAAAAAGTACATGGAGAAAAACATTACTCTTGCTATTGGGTTGAAACTCGGAAAATTAATTAAGGAAAATCACCCTAATATTAATGTATTATACACAAGGACTACTGATAAGTTTGTAGATTTTGACGAAAGGGCTGCAATAGCTAATAAAAATAAGGCAGACTTGTTTATTTCAATACATGTGAATGCTACAAAAAGCACTTCGGTAAGGGGAACGGAAACTTTTGTAATGGGTATTCATAAAAGTGAAGAGAACTTTGAGGTTTGTAAAACTGAGAACTCTGTGATTGTAATGGAGGATGATTATAAAACTAAATATGAAGGGTTTAATCCCGATTCTCCTGAGTCTTATATCATATTTTCTCTACTTCAAAACACCAATCTTGAACAAAGTCTATTATTTGCATCTCATGTTCAGGACCATTTTAAGAAAGGGCCTATTTCTAATAATAGGGGAGTTAAGCAAGGGGGGCTACTTGTTTTATGGAAAACAACCATGCCGGCAGTGCTTACAGAAGTTGGCTTTATGTCAAACCCTAGTGATTTGCAAATTTTAATAAGCTCACAAGGACAACAATCACTTGCAAAAAGATTATCAGATGCATTCAACTCATATAAAGCTGATTTTGAACAAGGGGTAGCAACTATACCTATTCCTACGGAAGATGAGTCTGAAAAGGCTATTTCTCAAGCCTATTCAGCTAATAAGGAAAACACTGCACCAAAAACACAACAAAGCAGCGTTGCATCAGATAGTTTTTATGCTATACAGATACTATCTGTGACCAAGCAGTTAAAATCTAATGCTCCTGATTTCAAGGGGAGAAAAGATGCTTCATTTATAAAGGTTGGAAACTTATATAAATACTATATAGGCAAATACAAAACAAGAGCTGATGCTTCGAATAGTGTAAAATCTTTGAAATCTAAATTTCCGGGAGCTTTTGTTATTAATATTAAAGACAATAAAATAGTTAAATAATGGATAATAAATTAAAAATTACAAGAATTCAAGCGATAGGATTATTCGTTGTGATTACATTGGTAGGTATTTTCCTTGTAATTAACTTTCTAAAAGGGCAAAACCTTTTCAATAAACGTATGTCGTTTTACACAACATTCGAAAATGTTGAAGGACTTACCGCCACAGGCCCTATTTATATTAGAGGGTTAAAAGTGGGAACGGTCGAAAGCATAAAATTCAACTCTGCAAAAGATAACTTTATAGTTAAACTATCAATTAAATCGGATTACGTTATTCCACAAAACTCTGTAGCTGAAATATACAGCGCTGATATATTAGGGTCTAAATCCATAAGAATTGATATGGGTTCATCAAATTATCATATACAAAAGAATGATACTATCAAAGGTATATGCGCTCCCGATATGATTCAAATGCTCACTCAAGATATAATTCCTCTTAAGGAACAGTTGACACAAATTATGAACAATATGAACACATTACTTACTAATGTAAATAGTATATTAGAT